>JAEYUO010000114.1 GCA_023432465.1 Planctomycetota bacterium
CCCCTTGCCCCTTCCACTTGCCGCCGTGCCCCCCTGCGCCCCCCCGCGGCTCAGGCGGAATTCGCCCGACGCTCTCGAACAACCTCGCTCTCGGGTCGATAGAGAGGGCGTCGGCCGAAGTGCACACCTTTCATTGGGGAACGATGGAACGCCAAGAACTCTCGGACCGTTGGTTGTTTCGCGTACTCGTCGCGACCGCGTGCACGGTGACCGCGCTGAGCGCGCTCGCGGTTGCGGGCGCGGCGGTGGCGAGCCAGCCCACAAGCTGGTACCTGGTCGGATTCGAGATCGTCATCCTGATGAGCGGCATCATCGGCATCATGAGCGCGATGGGCCGATTCCCCGGTGGTCCGTCGATCACGCTGCTCTGCATCGCCGGAGCGGTCGCGGTCGGGTCGCTGCTGGGCTATGTCGGCGCGGGGAAGACCCTGATGGGCTGGAGCCTGCGCCCGCTTCTGCTCGCGAGATTCGCGGATGCGGCCTTCCTGGGCGCGGCATCCGGTGCGATCGTTCTTGCGCGGCAGCCGCGCAGTTCCATCCCTGCCCTGGCAAAGGGCATCCTCCTCGGTGCGGCGATGCTGGTCATCGCCGGAGCGGCGTGGAAGCTCCGCGGCTCCATCAGCGGGGCCCCCGGACCCGTCCGCGTGGGCATGCTCGCATTGGTCGGTGTGGTCGCGATCTCGCTGTTCTCCGCGAGCGGTCACTACATCATCCGCGCGTTTACGTTCAACCCGCTTCGGGCTCGCCCGCACGGTAACGGCGCATGAAAAAGGCCGGAGCGGGATGCTCCGGCCTGGCTGGATGCGGTTTTCAGGACTCGACCTCAGTCGGCCTTCTTCTTGGTCTTGCTCTTGGGCTTGCTTTCCGCGGCATCATCCGCAGCGGGCTCGCCGTCGTCCTTCTTTGCGGACTTCTTCGCGGGCTTCTTGCCGCCGCCGGCCTCGGCCTGCTCGCCCATCATCTTGTTGAACTCGTCGAGGCTGATCTCCTCGACCTTGGACTTGGCGATGATCGCGTCGAGCGTCTTGTGCTCGCGGATCTGCGTCCAGACGTTGCCGATCTGGTTCCGGGCGATGAGTTCCTGCCGGAGCTTCTCGGGCCGCTCGCCGCGCATGGCCGCCATCTGTGCGATGCGGCCATTGAGCTCGCTCTCGGTGACCTTCACATCAAGGTTCTCGCTCGCGCGGTCGAGCACGAAGAACAGCTTGAGCTCCTTGACTGCCGACTCGTTGGAAGCGGCACGGATCTCGGCGAGCTGCTCCTCGATCTTCTGCGGATCGACCCCGCGGTAGGAGAGCTCCAGGCGGCGACGCTCGAGGTTCCGGGCCGTCTGGGCCGCGGTGACACGCTCGGGCATCTCCATCGTGACGTTGTCGAGCAGCCACCGGGCGATCTGGGTCCGCATCGCGGCCTGTTGCTCGATGCCGGCCCGCTGCTGGATGCGGTCGCGGATGATCTCCTTGACCTTGGATGCATCCTCCAGCCCGTATCGCTGGGCGATCTCATCGGGGGTGGCGGAGATGATCTCGTCGGCACGCGCGATCTGAAAGGTGATCGTCAGCTTCTTGCCGCGGAGCTTCTCGTTCTCGTGGTTCTCGGGGCCGGTCGTGGTGACGGTGAAGGTGCCGCCGACCTCGGGCTTGCCGATCTGCTTGGCGAAGTCATCGACCATGACGCCCAGGATCATGCCGCGGCCGTTGCTCTCATCGCCGGGGATCTGAACGACGGCGTCCTGGATGTCGTAGTGCTTCTCGCCGGAGTCATCGACCATGACGGCGTGACCCGTGAGGTAGTCGCCCTTGCCCGGCGCCGACTTGGGTTCGAGGCGTCCTTCGTTGAGCAGGAGCCGATCGACTTCCTTCTGCACCATCTCGTCGGTGACTTCGAGGCGGGGCTTCTTGATCGCGATCCCCGAGAAGGCCGGCAACTCGAACTCCGGCAGGACTTCAATCTCGACCTCGAAGCTCAGCGGCTTGCCCTCAACCAGCTCGACGTTCAGCAGATCCTCGCTGATCGGATCGCCGATCACGCGGAGCTTGTTGTCCTCGACAGCCTTGGAGTAGGCCTGCGCCACAAGCTGATTGCGAGCCTCGCGACGCAGCGTGCTGCCGAACCGCTTCTCCACAAGCCGTCTCGGGGCGCGGCCCTTGCGGAAGCCGGGCAGTTCCGTCTCGGCGGTCAGGGTCTCGATCGAGGTACCCAGGTGCTCCGTCACGGTTTCCGAGGGGATCTCGATCGAGAGCTTCTTGCGGCTGGGGCCGACGTCCGTCAGTTTCACTTTATTGGGACGCTCGGTCGTTTCAGTTGTAGCCATTGGTTATCTCCGGGGTCCAGAGCAGCCGCCAACCCTGGCGACGGCTCCCCACCCGATGTGCGAAGGGCATGGTAGGGGGGTTGGCTTCCTCGGGTTCACGCATGCGGAGGAGCGCCGCGCCCGCATCGAGCGGGCCGCGACAGCCTGCGTGCGGCGCGACTCCTCAACCCGTGCCCCGAGCGTGCGGTAAACTCCGTCCCGGCGGGACACCAAACGACAGACAGATGGAGGTCGGCAGCATGCGATGGACTCTCTTGGCGGCGGCGTGCGGAACTGGTGTGCTCAGCGCGATCGCGTCCGCGCAGCCGACGGAGGATCTTGCCCGGTACTTCGGCTTCGCCCCGATGCGGACCGTCGTGGTGGATCAGGACTGCGGCCCGATGATCACCGGGGACATCAACGGCGATGGCCGCCCCGATCTGGTCGTCGTGAACAACCGCAAGAGTCGTATCGAGCTGCACCTGCTGCGGGCCGAGGAACGCACGATTGAACAGGCGGATCGGCAGACCCGCGCCAACGAACTGCCGCCCAATCCGTGGTACGACCGCGTGGATGTCAGTGTCCCGCACCGCGTGACCGCCGTGCGGACGCACGACGTCGATGGCGACGGAATGCCCGACCTGGTGTACGCCGGGAGCAATCCCGCTGAGCTGGTAATCATGCGCCAGACAGCCAAGGCTAAGTTTGAGATCGTGACGCGCCGGCGGACGCCTGACCTCTCTTCGCGGCAGGGCGGCTTCCACATCGCCGACCTTGTGGGCGACGACATGCCCGAGCTCATCGCCATGGTCGACGGCAAGGTGCAGGTCTTCCCGTTGAACGCGGCTGGCGTCATCGGAGACCCCCTGGTGCTGGCCTCCGCCGGTGCGCTGGCGGCGGCCTTCCCCGAGGACTTTGATGGTGACGGCAAGCTCGATCTGCTCGCGGTCTCTCCGGATGATGCAGCTCCCCTGCGACTGTGGCTCCAGCGGCAGGATCCTCGCAGCGCGACCAAGCGTGGGCTGCTCGGGGCTGAGACGCGCTTCGAGATGCCGCAGCTTCGCGAGGTGGAGCCGGTTCGCTTTCCCGGCCGCTCCGCCGCTTCGATCGGCGTGATCGAGAAGGCCTCGCGCCGCATCGTCTTCTACGACTACACGAATCGGCCGGGCGCTGCGCTGCTTGCATCGCACGCCGGCGGGGCCGAGATGGAAGCTCAAGCCGAGATCACCGGCTTCTCCGACGGGGCCAACAAAGACCGCTCCGTCGCCGTGGCGGACATTGACGGCGACGGACTTCCGGACCTGATTGCGACCGACGCCCGCACAAACTCGATCGTCGTGCACCGGCAATCCCGCGGCGTCGGGCTTGGCCGCGGCGAGGCGTTCAGCGCATTCAAAAAGCCCAAGACCGTCGCGATGGAGCAGTGGGACGGCATCGGCCCGCTTGAGGTGTTTGTGCTTTCCGAGGAAGAAAAGACGGTGGGCATCGCGTCTTTCGACCCGGACAAGGGGAGGCTTGGCTTTCCGCTGCCGCTGACGATCAAGACCGCCGGGGCCGCGCCGGTGGCGATGGCGACGCTCCGCATCGAAGACAAGCCGGTGCTCGCGGTTGTCGTCAAGGTTCGGCGCGATCACACCCTCGAGCTGCACTCCCCCGATGGAGAGGTCCGGCTGATCGAACTCAAGAACGTGAATCGACCGCCGCAGAGCATCCTTGCGGCGGACCCGGATCAGGATGGCATCACCGACCTCCTGCTCTTTACACCCGGCGAGCCGATGGTCATGGTTCGCGGCACGGGCGAGAGCGGAGAGGCCGGATTCGTCGTGCTGACCGATGCGGAGATGCCGCAGTTCGGCTTGGTTCAGGCCGCGGGCCCGGACAACACCGCGCTGCTGGATGTCACCGGCAACGGACGGCCGGAGCTTCTTATCGCCGACGAGAACTATGTCCGCGCGTGCACGTTTGATGTCAAGACGGGATGGCGCGTGGTGGAGCAGGTCACCGTGCGCGATACAGGGGCGCGTCTGACGGGGCTTGCGACCCTGGGCGACGGCCCGGGGGCCAAGGTCGTCGCGGCCGACCGGGCCAACGGCAGGCTCCTGATCCTGGCGCGGGAGCGTCCCGACGATCCACTGACGGTTAGCGCGAAGCTCCGTGTGCGCGGCTTCCAGCTGGCGGGCGTCTGGTGCGGTCCGTTCGGCGGAAACGATGAACCCGCCATCATGTGCACGAACGAAGAGGGCTTCGCGCTTGTTCGGCTCTCCGGCCAGCGTGCGGAGCTGGCGGAGTTCGCGGCCTATCGCGCCGAGAGCGAGCTCCGGGTCGAGCATGAGCTGCAGGTCGGCGATGTGAACGGGGATGGATATGTGGATGTCGTGGTCCTGGATGCGGGCGAACAGATGTGCCAGGTGCTGACCTTCTCCGCCGCTCGGAAGCTGCACATGGCCATGGAGTTTGAGGTCTTCCAGACGCGGCTGTTCTCCGGCGGAGCACCCCGGCAGTTCGAGCCCCGGTCCGCCGTCATTGCGGATGCGACCGGCGATGCAAAGCACGACCTCATCCTGCTCGTTCACGACCGCGTGCAGATCTACCCCCAGCCCGCCAAGCCCTGACCCGGTCTTCTGCCCCGTCGTTGCCGGTTGGCGTGGCCGGGGCTATTGTTCGGACGCTTGCGAAAAGCGGTCGTGGCGGAATTGGCAGACGCGCCAGATTCAGGTTCTGGTGGGGTCACACCCGTGGAGGTTCGACTCCTCTCGACCGCATTCGAGGACGATTGCGAATGCAAGCGGCAAGGACCCTCCTCTCGGAGGGTTCTTGTGCTTTTGGCGATCGACAACGCCGCGTGGGTGCTGCCTGTACACTCTGTGCCCTTTCACCTCGTTTGAGCTCAGGAGTACAGATCGATGAACCGTACCTCGGTCTCTTTGGCGGTCTTGGGGATTGCTGGGTTCGGACTGCTCTCGATCGCCGCGGGCTCGCCCGCACGACCTGTGACCGAGGCCGCCGCGGCCTCGTCCGACGGTCAGCCCGAATCGGCCGATCGAGTCACGTTGTCCGACGGCCGCACGGTCTCGGCCCCGATTCTGAAGGAGACCGCCGAGTTTTTGTGGCTGGACATGGGTTTCAGCGTGCTGCAGGTCCCCCGGTCGAGCGTGGAATCGATCGAACGCGCCAAGGCCGACGAGACCGGAGTCGAAACCCGCAGCGTCAAGGACCTCTTCCGCTCAGCCGAGCGCCTCCCCGAGCGCACCCCGAAGGAACTGGCTCGCCGATTCGGCGGTGCGGTGATCAAGGTCCAGACGCCCAGAGGGTTGGGTTCGGGGTTCATCGTCGATCCCGCGGGCTACGCGATCACCAACGCGCACGTGGTGCAGGGCGAGCGGCGGATCAAGGTCACGGTCTATGAGCAGACCGAGCGGGACTTCCGCCTGCGGATCTATGAAAACGTCGAACTGATCGCTGTGAACGACCACATCGATCTCGCGCTCATTCAGATCAAGCCAAACAAGGATGAGGACGCCGTCGAGTTCCCATACGTCATGGTCCAGGGGGCCGAGGACCTGGCCGCGGGACAGGACGTGTTCGCGATTGGCTCGCCGCTCGGGCTGGAGCGGACGCTGAGCCGCGGCGTCGTCTCGACAACCCAACGGTCCTTCGAAGGGCTGTCATACATCCAGACCGACACGCAGATCAACCCCGGCAACTCGGGCGGGCCGCTGTTCAATCTGCGGGGCGAGGTCATCGGCGTAACCAACATGGGCATCCCGCTCGGCGAGGGGCTGAACTTCGCCATCCCGGCAAGGTATGTCAAGGACTTCATCCGCAACCGCGACGCGTTCGCGTTTGATGAGCAGAACCCCAACGCCGGCTACAAGTACAACGACCCGCCCACGCGTTCGGCCTTCGCGCCGCCGGCCGCGCTGGATGATGCGACGGCGCCGTAACGCCGCGGCACACCGGCCGCGTACAAACTCAACACAACGACAGACCCGGCATTCCACAGGAGCGGCATATGGCCTTTGCAGCACGGACGGGGTGGGGTTTCGCGGCGATTCTGCTTTCCTCGGCGCCGCTCGCGCTCGCCGACAACCCCGCCATCCAGGACATCGCGCCCAAGGACTGCTTCCTGGTCGTCTCTGTGCCCGAGTGGCCCGCGGCAAAGGCGGCGTTCGATCGCTCACCCATGGGGCAGCTCTGGCTGGACAACGCGATGCAGGAATGGCTCGCCGGGATGTGGAAGGAGTTCCGCGAGGATTCCGGGCCCGAACGCTCGCAGATGATCGATGATCTGCTGGAGCGCATCGAAGATCTCGGCGAACCGACAGGCGCGATCGGCGGGGCGTGGACGCTGGGAAAGAACGGCGAGGCCGAAGAGGGCGGCGAGCCCGCCATGGCCTCCCACATGCTGTTGATGGCGGACTTCGGCGAGGGCGCCGCCAAGGTCGAGGCCGAGATTGTCGAGTTGCTCGAGGAGGAGTCGAAGAAGGACCGCCTGACGCTCACACCCGTCACGGTTGCGGGCATCGATGCGCACGAGATCGAACTCACCATCGACCTCGATGATGCGATGAACGATCCTGAAGACGACTTCGGGATGGACCAGTTCGGCGAGTTTGGCGGCGCGGATCTGCCCGGGTTCAACGACCTTCTGACCGGCGGCGGTGACGGGCCGATCAAGCTGTTCCTCGCGCGGGCCGGCGGCGCGATCGTGGTCGCTTCGCGGCAGGAGGGGCTCGAGCACGCACTGGACAGACTCGCCGGTGCAAACCGCCCCCACCTCGCCGAGAGCGACGATTGGAACAACGCGATCGCCCAGCACCCAAGGAATCGTCAGGCCGTTGCCGCCGTGTTCATCAACGACTCCGTGCGAGAGCTGATCCGTGGCGCGGGCGGCGGGTTGTCGGATGTCCTTCCCCTTCCGCTGGACGAGATGGGACTGGGGATCGACAAGGTCCTCGCAACCCTCGGGCTCGCTCCGGTCAAGGCGATCTCTCTCGGCGTCAAGCTCGATGCCGAAGTCGGCCCTGATGTCGCTGTCGAGCAGACTATCGGAATCCTGCTCCCGGAGAAGGGCGGCCTCTTCACGCTTCTGGATGGCGAGGGGGCCGCGTTTGATCCACCGTCCTGGGTCGGCGCCGATGTCGCCGGCGTCGGACGGTTCAATCTGCGGTTTGAACGCATCGTCCCGATGCTTGAAGAGATCGTCAAGACTCTCCCGCCGGACTTGCAGGGTCTGGTCTCGGGCGGAGTGCAGTTCGTCAAGGGCTCGTTCGGCCGCGCGTTCGAATCCATGGGCCCCGAGATGTATCTCGTTGACACCATTTCCAAGCCGTTTACCGCGACAAGTTCCGCCCGCATCGTTGCGATCAAGGTTCGCGACGAACTGACCGTCGCGAACGCCGTCTCGGGCATCGCGGCCCAGACCGGCATGGACTCCAGGGACTTCCAGGGCGCGCAGATCTACGACGACATGGAGAACTCGTTTGCGCTCGGCCTCGGCTTCGGCTGGCTGTTTGTCGGCGAGCCGGCGGGTGTGGAGAACGCCATGCGGCGGGCTTCCAACCCCGGCGAGGCAGGTGCTTCGCTCGCGGCGAGCGATCGATTCCGCCGGGCTGTGAGCGCGACGAGCGCTATGGGCCCCGGGCTCGTGCAGAGCTGGACCGATGACCACCAGTCCCTCGACTACAGCATCTGGTCTGCCCGCAATCCGCTCGCGATGATGCGGGCGGAGTGGGAGGGGCTTGGGCTTGACCCCGAGGAGGTCGACGAGATCCTCGAGGGCATGGAAATCGAGGCCCCCACGTGGATGGAGGACATGCCGCCGGTTGACCTGTTCAAGCGGTACATGGACTCGAGCGTGTTCTCGCTGCGATCAACCCCCGATGGTTTCCGGGGGGCCTACATCATCCTGCCGCCGCGAAAGCCGTGACGGAAAGCCGCGAGGTGCGCATCGCAGTAAGTGGACCGGGGCGGCGGGGCGCGTGGCCCAGTGGCCGGTAACAATCCGATGGGGTGTCGGCGGGAGGGTGTTCTTGGGCCGCGCGGCCGTGTCGCCAGCGCGCTCCCGGTTGTGGCGTCCGTTTCTTTGGGGAATCCCGATGACGATGATCAACATGTCGCCTCCAACCCAGGAGGAACTCGAACGGCTCAGTGCACCCCTCCGCTCGTTGGAGAGGCGCGTGGCCGAGGTGGTGGTCGGGCAGGCGCCGATGGTTCGCGGCCTGCTTGTCGGCCTGCTCTCGGGCGGGCATGTCCTGCTCGAGGGTGTTCCGGGCCTCGCCAAGACCCTCACCGTCTCGACCCTCGCCAAGGGGCTCGACTGCACCTTCAAGCGCATCCAGTTCACGCCTGACTTGCTCCCGGCAGACCTCATCGGCACGCTGGTGTACTCGCCTCGCGATGGCACCTTCACCCCGCGCAAGGGTCCGGTGTTCGCGAATCTTGTGCTGGCCGACGAAGTGAACCGCGCCCCCGCCAAGGTGCAGAGCGCGCTGCTGGAGGCCATGCAGGAGCGGCAGGTCACCATCGGCGATGAGACGTACCCGCTCCCCCAGCCTTTCCTCGTCCTGGCAACCCAGAACCCGGTGGAGCAGGAAGGCACCTATCCGCTCCCTGAGGCGCAGGTGGACCGCTTCCTGCTCAAGCTCCGCGTGACTTACCCCAGCCGCGCGGAGGAGCGTGCGATTCTCGATCGCATGGCCTTTACGCAGCCCCAGGCCCTCGACTCCCAGCGCAAGGAGCCGGTGCTGCATCCGCGCGAGCTGCTCGCCGCACGGGGTTTGGTGGATCGCATCCACATCGACGAGAAAGTCCGCGAGTACATTGTGGACATCGTCCGGGCGACGCGCCCCGAGACTTCTGCTGCCGGCCGCGGCGAGAACTCCGAGCAACTCGTGGACTTCGGCGCATCCCCCCGCGCGACCATCGCGATCGCGCTCGCCGCCCGGGCGGTCGCCGTGCTCGAGGGCCGTGCGTATGTCACGCCGCACGATGTGAAATCGATCGCGCCCGATGTGCTGCGCCACCGCATCGTGCCCAGCTACGAAGCCGAAGCTCGCGAGCTGACAGCCGACGATCTGGTTTCCCGCGTGCTCGAACGTGTCCCCGCTCCCTGATCCCCAGCCGAGGTTGAGGACCGATGACCCCCGCTGAACTGGCCAGGCAAGTACGGCTGCTGGAACTCAGCACGCGTCGCCGCGTGACGGAAGTCTTTGCGGGCGAGTACTCCTCCGCTTTCAAGGGCCGCGGCATGGAGTTCTCCGAAGTCCGCGAGTATCAGCCGGGCGACGATGTCCGGTTCATTGACTGGAATGTCACCGCCCGCTCCGGCAGGCCGTTCATCAAGCGCTTCGTCGAGGAGCGGGAGCTGACGGTGATGCTCGTGGTCGATCTGTCCGGATCCTTCGAGTTCGGCACCGCGCCTGGGGGCGCCCGGGCCGGGGCAGGCGGTGTCGGGAGGGGGGCAGGGGGGGAATGGTCCGTTCTCTCCGACGGCTCCAAGCGGGCAATCGCGGCGAAGGTTGGGGCCCTGCTCGCGTTCGCCGCGGTGCGTTCCGGCGACCGTGTCGGCCTCTGCGCGTTCACCGATCGGATCGAGCACTACGTGCCGCCCCGTAAGGGCTCGCGCCACGCGCTCCGCCTCGTACGCGAACTCCTGGCGGTCGAACCCGTCGGCCGCGGCACGAATCTCGCCCCTGTCGCCGACCGCCTGCGCCGTGTACTGCACCGCCGATCCCTGGTCTTTGTCGTGTCCGACTTCGTGCCCGGCAATCAGAGCAACCTGAAGGCGTTTGAGAGCAGCCTGAGGCGGCTCGGCCGCGCCGGGAACGGGGGCGGCGGACGCGGCGGCCACGACATCATCGCCGCGGTGGTCCGCGACCGCCGCGATGCCGAGTTGGTCTCGGCCGGCCTGATCCGCGTGCGAGACCCGGAGACCGGCCGCGAAGCCGTGATCGATACCTCCAGCCGGAGCGTGCGCGAGGCCTACGCCCAGGCCTTCCGCAAGGCCGATCGCGAGCTTGATCAGGCCCTGCTGGGCGCGGGCCTGCGTGGGGGCCGGTCGCGCGTGGATCTCTGGACGCACGAGCAACCGGTTCACAGTCTCGTCGAGCTCTTTCATCGGAGGGAGCGATGATCGCACGCCCCCGATGGTCGCTCCTATTCGCGCTGTGCGTAGCCGCCGTGGCGGTCGCCGCGCTCCCCGCGTGCACCTCGCGCGAGCAGCCGCGATCCACGCCCCAGCGATTCGCGGCCTCGCGGACCATCGGCGGGCACGGTCTGCACATCGCGGTGTTCGTTTCTTCGCAGGACATCGCCATCGCCGACCGGCTTGAAGTGCTCATCGAGGCCCGGCGTGAATCCGCCGATGCCGCTCCGATCTCGTGGCCGGCCATGCTCGCGGATCTCCGGCCGGGGTCTGGGTTTCCGCCGAACCCCGCCGACCCCGGCAAAGCCGACTGGAACGTCGTCGATGTCGTCCGTCGCACGCTCGCGCCCGGGCACGAGACCATCGAGTTCGTGCTGGAGCCGTACCTCGATGGCGAGAAGCCCATCCCGGCGTTCGCGTTTCAGGTTGGCTCCGCCAGGCTCTCAACCGAACCGATCGCGGTGAGGGTGACCGCGCAGCACGCTTCCGACGCCGCGACGGTTGCGGGAGAAGACCCTGCCAAGCTGCTCGCCGCGCTCGGCTCGCCCCTTCCGCCTGTCGCGCCGTCCCGACCGTGGCTCGCCAACCCCGTCACATTGGGAATCGTTGCCGCAGCCGGCGTTCTGGTCCTCGGAGGCGGGGTCGCAGTCGTCGTGCATCGACGGACACGCCGTCGCTCCACGACGCCCGACGAATACCTGGATCGGGTTCTCGCGCTGGGCACCGCCGCGATGTCCGCCCCCGGTGACGATCACAGCGCGGAGATCGCCGAAAAGACCATCGGCGCGCTGCGCATCTGGCTCGCCGCAACGCGACGCATCGCGCCGGGCACGAGCGGCCGCGAGCTCGTTGCATGGATCCGCGCATCCCCCGCACCGTCCGCGCCGGATCTTGCCGAACAGCTCCAACGATTCGAGACGATCCGCTTTGCGCCCGGCGTCAGCGCTTCGTCCAGCGAAGTCACCGAGCTCCTCCGCTCGGTATCGCGGTTTACGCGCGAGCTCCGTACCCCAACCGCGTCTCTTCGGTCGGAAGGAGGTGTTGCGGCATAATGCTCACCTCTTGGTTCGACAGCCTGACCAGCGCACGGTGGGAGTCCCCCTGGGCCCTCGCGCTCGTTCCTGTGCTTGTACTTGCAGCGATCTTTCTGTCGCGTTCGTCTCGTCGTGCGCCCCGCGGCGGGCTCTCCAGCGTCGAGGGCCTGTCCGCGCTCCCGCGAACGCTCCGCCAGCGCCTCGCGTGGTTCCCGGGCGCGGCGTGCTGGCTGGGCATGGGTTTGCTCGTGGTGGCGTTGGCCCGCCCGCAGCTTGGCATCGGCCGCGTCGAGACATCGGCGGAGGCCGTCGCGATCCAGCTCGTGGTCGATCGTTCCGGCTCCATGAATCAGTACATGGAAGTGGATGGCGCGCTGGTCTCGCGCATGAACGCGGTCAAGTCCGTCCTACGCGACTTCCTGCTCGGCGATGGCGATGAACTCAGCGGCCGACCGAGCGATCTCGTGGGGCTCATCACCTTCGCACGATTCGCGGAAACGGCCTGCCCGGTCGTCCGCGACCCACGGACCCTCACACAGCTCATCGAGACCGTCGAGACCGCGCAGGCGCGGTACGAGGATGGCACGGCTATCGGCGACGGCCTGGCGCTCGCCGCGGCGAGGCTGAAGCGAACCGAGGATGAACTCAAGAACCGCCAACGCACCAGCGCAGCGCCCGAGCTGACCATCAAGAGCAAGGTCATCGTCCTGCTCACCGATGGCGACAACAACGCCGGCGAGGCCGATCCGATCGACGCGGCCCGGCTCGCCGCGGAGTGGGGAATCAAGGTCTACACCATCGGCATCGGCGCTGGTGCGGACAGTTTCCAGGTGCTGCGCACGCCAATCGGCGAGCAACGCGTCCGCGTGCCCAGCAATGTCGATGAGGGCACGCTCAAACGCATCGCCGAGCTGACCGGCGGCGCATACCACCGCGCGCAGGATGGCGAAGCCCTCCGGCAGGTCTACCGGGAGATCGACCGTCTCGAAAAGAGTTCTGTGAGCACCATCGAGTACACCGACTGGCAGGAGAAGTTCATCCTGCCCGCCGGCGCGGGCGGCGCATTGCTGGCGATTGGCCTGCTGCTCGGGTCCACGTGGCTGCGGAGGACGATGTAGACACGACGCGACTTCACTCATGACCTTCCTCGCACCACAGTTCCTGCCCCTGCTCGCCATCGCGCCCGCCTTGGCCGCGATGATGCTCTGGGCCGTCTGGGCCCGCCGTCGTGCGGTCGCCCGGTTCTATGGCCGCGGACCCGACCGCGTGTGGGCCCCGATGCCCTCGATCGCGCGCGGCATTCTGTCCGCGGTGTGCTGGTCGGTCGGCGTCGCGTTCGTCTGCCTCGCGCTGGCTCGACCCGCCCACAGCCCCGTCCCGCGCAAGGTCGAACGCTCCGGGCGCGATGTGGTCTTCGTGATCGACGTCTCGCGATCGATGCTCGCTCAGGACCTCAAGCCCAGCCGGCTCGAACGCGCCAAGCTCATGGTCAGCGATGTGCTCGATGCCGCCGAGGGCGACCGTGTCGGCATCGTTGCATTCGCCGGCACGGCGGTCGTGCGGTGCCCGATGACAACCGACTACTCCTTCGCGCGCATGTCCTTGGAGGCGATCAGTCCCGACTCCGTCGGCCGCGGTGGCACGGCCATTGGCGATGCCCTGCGCTCTGCGCTCGCGCTCATCCGCGCGGGTCAGGAGGATCAGGCGCTCGCCGCGGATATCTACCTCCTCACCGATGGTGAGGACCACGAGACACGCCCGATCGAGGCCGCGCAGGAGGCGGGACAGCTCGGGGTCAGGCTCGTTGCCATTGGGCTCGGTTCCGATGTCGGAGCGCCGGTACCGATCGCACAGGAACAAGCCGCTAGCTCGCCCCGCGCTCAGTCCCGGGATGCATACATGCAGTTCGGCGGCGAACGCGTCCAGTCCAGGATGAACCCGGCGGTGCTCCGGGCCATGTCCGAGGCAACGCTCGGCGGCGTTTTTCTTGATGTCGGCGTGGGCAACCTCGAGCTCGACCGTGTCTACCGCCTCCTGCGGCGTGAAGGACAGAAGAAGCAGCTCGAAGCGACCGAGGCGGTTCGATACACCGAAGCGTTCCAGTTCCCGCTTGGAATCGCTCTTGTTCTGGGGATCTCGGCCATGTTGATCAACGGAATCTCCTTCCGCACACGGCGCTCTGCCGGCTCCGCCAGCGCCGCCGCCGCCGCCGCGATCGTGCTCGCGTTCTGCGCACTGCCCGCACGTGCACAGTCGGTCGCCGATGATGTCCGCGAGGGCATGCAGCTTCTGGAGTCCGGCCAGGCGGGGGAGGCGCTTGGTCTGATGGAGGGGGCAACGCTCCGCCACCCCGATTCCGCCGCGGTCGCGCTCGCCCGTGGCTGCGCACACCTCTCGCTCTCACAAGCCGCCGAGGCCGAGGCGGCCTTCCGCAGGGCCGAGCAACTCGCGCTGGGCCGCGATGACGCAATCGCCGCCTGCGCCCGCTTCAATCTCGGCCTGCTCGACGCAGCTCGCGCGGCGGATGAAGTACAGTCCGATCCCAAGGCCGCGATCAAGTCCCTCGAGCAGGCCGAACGCTGGTTCCGCAACGCCCGGCCCGGCCTCCGCGGCGATGAGCGCGCCGCGGCCGCGGCAAACATCGAGTCGATCCAGAGGGCCCGCGAAGCCATCCGCCGGAAGATCGCCGAGCAGGAGAAGCAGAACCAGCAGCAACAGCAGCAGCAAAGCGGGTCGAAGTCCGATGATGCCGGCCAGAGCGGCGACGGACAGCAAGGCAAGTCGGACCAGCCCTCCGGGTCTCCGCAAGATCAGCCGCAGGGTGAGCAAAGCCCCCAATCCTCCCCCGAGCAGAAGAGCGCGGAGGACCTCGCCGAACTCGCGCGTCAGCAGGAGCAAGCCGCTGCAGATTCTCAGCAGGCTCAGCAGCAGCAGGGTCAGACGCCCCAGCAACAGCAGGAGCAGGCCCAGAAGCTCGCCCAGGATCAGCGGCAACTCTCCGAGCAGTCCGGAAAGCTCGATGAGCAACTCGCCCGCCAGCAGGCCGAGGCCAAGGCGCGCGAGCAGCAGGCCCAAGGCGAGGAGGCCGAAGCTCGCAAGCAGCAGCGCGAGAATCTCGAACGTTCGCGCGAGAAGCTCGATGAAGCGAGGCAGGCACAGGCTCGCGCGGAGGAACAGCTCCGCCGAGGCGACACCCAGGCCGCCGAGCAGGCGCAGCGCGAGGCCGCCGAGAAACTCAAGGATGCGGCACGCGCTGCCCTTGGCATCGATCAGCAGCAGGGAGAGGGCGAGCCGCAGGAACAGCCGCAGGAGCAGCAGGCCCAGGAGCAACAGGGCAAGGATGGCCAGCGTGCCTTCGATGCGACCGCGGCGAACATCCTCGACCGCGAGGCCCGCCAGCGTGAGGCCATCCGCCGTTTCCTCAAGTCTCAGCAGCGAACCCGTACGCCCCCCGTGGAGAAAGACTGGTGATCCGCCGCTTGCTCATGGCGATGCTCGTTGTCCTCGGATTGCTGCCCGCGGCCGCCCGCGCACAGTCCGCGCCCAGCGCCACCGCAAGCACCGTGGATGAGTGCTATGTCGGAGACTCCGTTCCGTACCGGATCGTCGTTGAGAACGCCTCCGACGCGACGCCGCCCGATCTCGAAGCGGTTCTTGGCCCCGACTGGATCGTGCGATTCATGGGTGTGCAACCAAGCTCGTCGAGCATGACAATCATCATCAACGGTCGTGTGCAGGAACAGAAGAGCCAGAGCGTTACTTTGGCGTACACCATCTCGCCCCGCCGCGCGGGCGAGCTCACCATCCCCGCCGTCGATGTCCGGACGGAGGGGCGAACCCTCCGCACAGAGCCAATCCGCATCAAGGTCTCCGAACCGACCGTGGTTCAAGGCTTCGGCACCTCGGTCGAGTTGTCGCGGGCTTATGTGGGTCAGGCCTTCAAGCTCACACTCAGCTGGGTCCTGTCCTCGCCCGCAGAGGATGTGGTCTTCAACCTCAACCTTCCGCCGGACGCTTTCACGGTCCATCCCCTCTCGCCATCGGCATCGCAAGACGGCGCGGCCCGCCAGTTCGCCGATGTCGATTACCTCGAGGGACCGACGGGTGGAAGTGGGGGAGCGGGGGGAAGCGGTGGCGGCAAAGTCCGTGGCACCATCACGCAGGCCAGCATCGACGGCGAGGACCGCGTCCGGGTCAACGCGGAGTTCCTGCTGATTCCCCGCCGCGCCGGCCGGTTCGAATGTGGCGCCGCGCGCGTTGACTACCGCGCCGTCGTCGGACAGCGAGAGCGATCCGTGTTCGATGCCCCCTGGGAACGCAAGACCATCACGCAGCGCCGCTACGCGCAGGCCCCCGCGAAGACCGTGGAGGTCCTCGATCTGCCCACCGCCGGCCGACCCGCCAACTTCTCCGGCTTGGTCGGTGAGTTCGATCTGGATGCGGAATGCCAGCCACGCCAGGCCGCGGTCGGCGATCCGCTCAACCTCACCCTGGTGCTCCGCAGCAAGCTGCCGATCTTCGACTCGCCGACGCTTGACCTGTCCGCGCAACGCGGCGGAGGAAGCTCCCTGGCGGATCTGTTCCGTGTCCCGCGAGACCCCATCCTGCCGCAGATTGCCGGCAACACCGCGATCTACTCCGCTCAGATCCGTCCGCAGAGCACGAAGCTCACCGAACTTCCGCCGGTTGAAGTCTCATACTTCGACCCGGCGGAGGCATCGTACCGGATCGCCCGCTCCAACCGCATCCCGCTCAAAGTCGCCGCCGCCCCTGTTGTTGGTCTCGGTGCGCTGGAGCGACTCGCCGCCGAGACGGATGATGCCGGAACGCTCGGCGAAGGAGCCGAGTCGGCCTCCCCGTTGCCCCGTGCGATCGAACGCGTCAACGGCTTCTTCCCGCCGATCGGCGATGCCACCGCCCCGGTGCTCGCCGCTGCAACCTCCCGCGATGGACGAGCCCTGCCCATCCTCGCGGCGACCCTCACCGTGCCGACGATGTTGTGGTGCGCCGGTGCCCTGCTGGCGGCACGACGCCGCGCTGCCGACCGCGACCCGGCCTCGTGGCGACGCCGCGGAGCGCTCCGCCAGGCCGAGCGTGCCCTGCACCGTAGATCGGCCCATGACGCCGCGGCCGTTTCCGCCGCTGTTCGCCGCTTCGTCTCGGATTGGTTCAATCTCCCTCCCGATGCCGTGACCACCGGCGATGCTGTCGCCGCTGTCGAGGGCCTTGACCCCGTGCTGGCCTCGCGCCTCCGCTCGGTGCTCGAAGCCTGCGACCGGAGCCTCTTCGGGCCGGATGCCGCGGCCGTCGCGCAGGAACGAATGGTCGATGATGCCGCCGCGATCGTCCGCGAGATCGCGCGGGCGCCCCGTCTTGCTCGACTCGCGGGCCATGTGACCGGGAGGGCGGCATGACGCTCGCTCGAATCTCTCCCAAGTGGGTCATCGTGCCCCTGCTGGTTTGGGCCGTCTTCTCTGCCATCGCCCTCGTCGCGCTCTTTGGCCAGGGTGCGTTCCTCTCATCATTGAACGCGACAGCGCGGTATGACTCCGGCACGCGCGCCGCGATGGCCGGTGATCACGCCCGCGCGGTGCTGGAGCTGCGCCGCGCGCAGCGTGTCACACCCGGTCTGCTGCCCCTCGCAGGTTCCCTCTCCGCGCGAATCGATGCCAATCTCGCGGAAGTACGGACCCGTGTCGCTTCAGCGCGGGTGACTCCCGATCCTTCTCTCGCCGGGACCATCTCGTCTGAGGCTCCGGGCGCGACGACCGCATCAACCCGCTCCGCCATCACCCCCGAGTTCGCCGGGCGTTCTCTGCCTGATCGCATGCTCGCCGCCGTCCGTGCCATCCCTTGGGGTGCGCGGGCGACCGCCTCCGCCCTGCTCATCAGCCTGCTCGTATCGCTTGCCGCGATGCGGTCGCTCTGTGTCGCCGCCGGCGCACGTGTGCGGCCCGGCATGACGGTAGTGTTCGCTGTGGGCCTTCTCGCGATCCTCGCTTCTGCGATCGCTCTGATCGACCGCGTGCTCGATGCACGCCGTGTCGAGGCCGTGTTGCTCCGGCAGGAAGTCCCGCGCTCCGGCCCCGATGATCTCACCTATCCGCCCGCCTCCGCTGCGGCGTTCCCCGCAGGTTCCGAGTTCCTGATCCTCGCCGCCAACGAGGATGGTCGCTGGGTCCGGGTTGTGCATGTCGAAGCGCTCGGAAGTACGCGTTCACTCGGGAGCAGTCCGGCAGCGCCGATGTGGTTGCCGCGCAGCGCGATCGAGCAGATCGAAAACTCCGATCGCGATCCGCTCCTCAATCGATGATCGCTTCGACGCGAGCCGGATGAGCCACTGGTCCACCCCCTCACCCGCTCACCTCCCCACATGCACCAGCACTTCGCGAATGTGCGGCGATTGCCGGTGCTCCCACACATAGATTCCCTGCCACCGCCCAAGCCCAAGCTGCCCATCGATAATCGGGATGCCCAGGCTCGTCGCCGTGATCGCGGCCTTGATGTGGCTCGGCATGTCATCCGGCCCCTCATCCTTGTGCGTGAAGTGCGGGTCACCCTCGGGCACATGCCGCACCATCCATGCCTCCAGGTCCCGCCGCGCACTCGGGTCGGCGTTCTCCTGAATCACCAGGCTCGCCGACGTATGCCGGATGAACACCGTGCACAGCCCCTCGCGCACCGGCCCCAACCCGCCATCGTGGTCCTTGGTCTTCGCCAGCTTCACGGCCCTGCGGACCTCATCGGTGATCTCGTGCAGGCCCTGGCCGCGGGTCTGGATGGTGAGGCGATGAACCATGCGGTCAGTCTAACACTGGAATGGCGCGAGAGCGTGCTCTCCCGGCGCATGAGCACGTGCAAAGTCTCATTTGGCCAGCCCTGGTACCGCAAACAGAAACAGCAGGATAACGCTCAGCAGAACCGGCAGGCTCCAGCGGCTGCCGTGGCCCACGAGCAGCAAACCAATGACGATGCCGACGATCGATGCAGACAAACAGCACATCGCCATGGCTTCATAGAAATACGCTCTGCGTCCAAGCAACACCGTCAGCCCGAAGAACTCGCGAATCGGCGGCAGCACCCACGGTGCGCTCAGCAGCGTCACCACTGCCGCCAGATACCCCGACTTCGCAATCCGCAGCCACGATGGAAGCGGTAACGCGCCGGTCCTCGCCGCGTGCTCCGCTTCGATCGCGGCATGAATCGACGACTGAACCTCCGTCGCACACTCCGGACATACGCCATCGTGCCCCAACCCCCGCAGGTCATACCCGCATGCGCAGCAGACAAGCACTGCATCCGTTTCTAAGGACAGCCCGAGTTTGCTCGGAGTCTCGCTCACACGTCCCTCAACACTTCCCCAGCGCGGGCAGAAAGATCCCCACGATCAGCAGCACGATGAACATCCCGGCCATGATCTTCCCCGTGCCCCGAGGCCGGTGATGGTCCGCCACCGCCGTATTCCAGACGACGCCCGCGATCAGGTGCGCAACCGCCAGCACAAACACCCCAAGCAGGAACCGCCCGGGCCAATCCTCACCTTCCGAGTCCGCATTGATGAGCCAGACCGCTCCGGCGATGAACATCACCGGAATCATCACCGCCCCGATCACCTGTGCCCGCCAGAAGAACCGCAGCGCGGGCGATGTCCACGGCGTGCCGCACGCGGCGCAGGGTTGCCCCCGCGGCACATCCTTCAGGCTCGCCCCGCACCCGATGCACGGAGCTTCCACCGGCCCACGAGTTGACGAAGCGCCTGGCATGACCTCACCACGATACACCGTTCGCACCGAGCGGCCGTCGGGTTCTGCCCGAACGTGGAGCCCGACAACTCCAACGTTCAACTGCGACCGGCGGAACAGACGGGGCCGCGTTCTGGCCGATAGAGTTCCCCACGCACACCTTGCCGGAGCCCGCCATGCCCACCGCCGTGAACCCCTCTGCCCCCACCTCCAGCGCTCCCCCGGCCGGAAGTCCCGGCACCGTGGGGCAGCAGTTGTTTGCCGAGGGCGGGGCGCTGCGCACCGCGATCAATGCCGCGGTCGCGGAGGTCGGCAGGCACAGCACGCACATCACAGATGTCAAACCGCCGCGGGCGGAGCTGAAACTCAGCTACGAGGCCCTCCTCAAGGAGGCCGCCGATGTCCGCGGCCGCGGCCTGCTCTACCCCTACCTGTCATCCGGCGTCGGCAACGGCGCGCTCGTCGAACTGCTCGACGGCTCCGTCAAGTGGGACATGATCACCGGCATCGGTGTCCACTTCTTCGGCCATTCGGATCCGGAGACGATCCGGGCATCAATGCTCGGCGCGGCGGAAGACACACTGCAGCACGGCAACCTGCTCTCGGGCAATGGCCCGTACGAGTTCTCGCGCGTGCTGCTGAATGAAGCAAGAAAGGGCAGCCGCCTGAAGTACTGCTTCGCCACGACCTCCGGCTGCATGGCCAACGAGAACGCTATCAAGATCTGCTACCAGAAGCACGCCCCCGCCTCGCGGGTGATCGCCTTCAAGGACTGCTTCATGGGTCGGTCGGTGACGATGAGCCAGATCGGCGATTCCGCTGCCAACCGCATTGGCATCCCGCTCTCGACACAGATCGATTACATGCCGTTTTATGATGAGGCCGCGGCGAAGCGCATGCACGCGGGCGATGTCTCCGGCCAGACCCGCTTCATCGACATGGCCGTGTCGCACCTGCGGCAATACGTCGAGCGTTACCCCAAGCAGCACGCGTGCTTTATCTTCGAGCTGGTGCAGGGTGAGGGCGGGTTCAACACCGCGCCGCGCGAGTTCTTCACCGCGCTGATGGATGTGTGCAAGGCCGGCTCGATCGCCGTGTGGGACGATGAGATCCAGAGCTTCGGACGCACCGAGTCGATGTTCGCCTATGACGCCCTCAACCTTGGCCAGTACGTTGATGTCTTCTGCGTCGGCAAGATGACGCAGGTGTGCGCAACGCTCTACACCGAGGAGTACAACCCGGGCCCGGGCCTCCTCTCCGGCACGTTCACCAGCAGCGGGCCGGCGTTCCGCATCGGGACAAGCGTGCTGGAGCGGTTGCGAGATGGTGCGTGGTATGGGAAGAGCGGCGCGTTCGCCAGGCAGCACGCCCTGTTCGCACAGCAAGTGCGTGCGCTCGCGGCGAAGCACCCAAACTGGTTCCCATCGTCACCCGATGTGCCGGACATCGTCGGCGGCACCGGCGGCATGATGCGGTTCACACCCTTCGGCGGCAAGAAGGACAAGGTCACCAAGCTCTGCAAGCACCTGTTCGATGCCGGCGTGCTGGTGTTCTACTGCGGCCACGGGCCATACCACATCCGCATGCTGCCGCCGATGCCCGTGTTCAAGGATGCGGATTGGCCTCGGGTCTTCGCGTGCATCGAGAAGGGAATGGCCGCGGCGGCGGCGGAGGGGTGAAGCACCGGCACACGTTCAGGAGGAGCCTCGCGCAGAGCCGAGAAGAAAGCCGAGCATGCGGACCTGCTGTCGCGAAGCATTTCCCCCTGCTCCAACTCTGATCTGCGACATCTGCATTGATCAGCGGCCTTCCCTCCGAATCTTCCTGAATCTTTTGCCCCGCATCCCTGCGCCTCTGCGCGAGGCATGTTTGAAGCTTGAACCGTTCGCCGAATCGCGACCGGATGGCACGGACCGCCGTAGCATCGGGCACTGGAGGCCCACGTGTTCCTGATCCGCCGAGCCAAAGTCGAGGATGTCGCCACGCTGTACAAGCTGGCGCGAATGGTGCACTTCATCAACCTGCCCGCGGACAAGGACCTGATCAGCGAGAAGGTGCTGCGTTCCCGCGAGTGCTTCATGAAGCTTGGCAAGCCCGGAGCGGGCAGCGCCGCCGCGAAGCGATCGGCCAGAGGCACAAAGCCCGGCCGGGCCGACAAGCCCGAGGCAGGAACGGGGCTGGTCGGAGCGGGCAGCGCATCCATGACTCAGCGTTCCGACCTGTTCATGTTCGTGCTGGAGGAGCGCGAATCGGGCGGCGGTGGGGGGGTGCTCGGCACGAGCCAACTCATCTCCAGCATGGGCGGACCGGGCGAGCCCAATGTCTCGCTCAAACTCTCCCGGCGCGAGATGTTCAGCACCTCGCTCCAGCAGGGCGTCACGCACATCACGGCCAAGCTCACGCTCGATGAGAGCGGGCCGACCGAGATCGGCGGCCTCATCCTCCAGCCCTCCTACCGCGGCCACAAAGAGAAGCTCGGTCGCTTCCTCTCACACGTCCGGTTCCATTTCATCGCGCTGCACCGGCGCATGTTCTCCGACCGAATCCTCGCGGAGATGATGGGTGCGATCACCCATCAGGGCGAAGGCGGCGGCAACACGCTGTGGGAGTATCTCGGCCGACGCTTCATCAACCTCACCTATCTCGAAGCCGATCGCTTCTGCCAGCACTCCAAGGAGTTCATCACCGCCCTTATGCCGCGGGAAGAGATCTACCTCACGCTCCTGCCGCCCGAAGCTCGGGGCGTGATCGCGCAGGTGGGCCCGGAGACACTCCCCGCGCGACGAATGCTCGAGAAACTCGGCTTTGCGTACCGCGACCACGTCGATCCCTTCGACGGCGGTCCGCACCTCGAAGCAAAGACGGATGACCTGCTGCCCGTGCGAGAGACATTCACCGCGCCCCTCGGCGGCGAGGCCGCGGCCGAGGCCTGCAAGCGCCACGGCATCGTGAGCGTACTGAACGATGAAACCGCAGAGGGCGAGTTCCGGGCTGTGCAGACAGCCTACGACATCCGCGACAAGGGTGCGATCTGGCTGCCGCGAGAGACAATCGAAGCCCTGGAAGTCAAACCAGGCGCAATGATCGGCGCGACACCCTTCGCCGCATTCGAAGGTACAAAGCCGCAGCGCACATCGGCGGCCGCTCCATCCGCCAACGGACGGAAGTCGCCCACGCCCCGGGCGGCGAAGTCATCGTCCAGACGCGGGAGCAAGCGATGATCGGTGTGAGACACTCCAGCCTCAGCCGCGGCGCGGCGGACCTGATCGATGGCGACTGGGTGGAACTCGCGAGCCCCAGCAAGGGCGCTGCCGCGGTCGAGACGCGAAACCCCGCCAAGCCCGATGAGGTCGTGTGGCGCGGCAACCCGCGCCCCGCACACGTTTCCGCGGCGGTGGAGGCCGCCCGCGATGCCCTGCCCGAGTGGTCCCGATGGGGACGGGATAACCGCTTCGGCGTGCTGAAGAAGTTTGCGGAGCTCTGCAAGCTCAACGCCGCGAGAATGGCCGAGCTCATCTGCGATGAGACCGGCAAGGCGATGTGGGAAGCCAAGGGCGAAGCCTCCGCGCTCGCGAGCAAGGTGGATATCACGCTCGATGCATCGCCGGTGGGGGGCTTGCGCCGCGTGGAGGGGTACGAGCTCGAGGTGGCACCCCAGCGCATCGGCCGATGCTGGTTCCGTCCGCACGGCGTCATGGCCGTTGTGGGTCCGTTCAACTTCCCGGCGCACCTGCCCAACGGCCACATCATCCCCGCGCTGGCGATGGGCAACACCGTGGTCTTCAAGCCCAGCGACAAAGCGCCCGCCGTTGGACAGTTGCTCGTCGAACTCCTCGCCGACGCCCTTGCCAAGGGCGGCGCGCCCGACAAGGGCCGCGGCGTCATCAACCTCGTGCAGGGCGGGGCGGATGTTGCCTCGTCCCTTGTGACCCACGATGACGTCGATGGAGTTCTCTTCACAGGGTCGTGGCCCGTCGGCCGCAGAATCCTGGAGTCGAACCTCGACCGCCCGGGCCGGCTCATCGCGCTAGAAATGGGCGGAAACAACGCCGCGGTGGTGATGGACGATGCGGACCTGCGGCAGGCGGTGATCGAGGTGGTGCGCTGTGCGTTCAACACCACCGGTCAGCGGTGCACGTGCACACGCCGCGTGATCGTGCACGAGGCGGTGGCGGACCGCTTCCTGCGGGCCGCCTGCGAGTGCGCCTCGCGGCTGGTCGTGGGCAACCCGCGCTCCAAGGAGCCGGTGTTCATGGGCCCGATCATCTCCAGCGCAGCACGCGATGCCGTGCTGAGCTTTCAGTCCAAGGCCAAGAAGGCCGGCGCGCAGGTGGTGCAGGAAGCCGCGCCGCTGAAGGTCACCCGCGTCGGGACCGACGGCTGGTACTTGTCGCCCGGCGTGATGCTCGTCGATCGCTTCACCAGCGAGCCCGCGGCGGCCAGGGGCTTCGATGCCGGTTGTGATGAAGAGGTCTTCGGGCCGCTCCTGCGCATGACGACCGTATCGTCGTTCGACGAAGCCATGGAGCAGTGCAACGCAACGCGATTCGGCCTCGCCGCATCGATCTTCACCACCTCACAGCCGGTCGCAGAGGCGTTCCTCTTCGAGGCCCACGCGGGCTGCGTGAACGTCAACGCCGGAACCGCTGGAGCATCGAGCAAGCTGCCCTTCGGCGGGCTCGGCCTGTCCGGCAATCACCGCCCCGCTGCGTCATTCTCGCTGGACTATTGCACCTATCCCGTCGCCGGTATGCTCGAACGCGGAAGCGCTGCCGCGCTCGCCGATGGGATGGGGTTCGAGGATGCGTGGCTGCGGTAGCCCTGCGTTCACTCAGAAGGAGCCCCGGTGTTCGCCACGTGAGCGACGGCGCGGAACGCCGGCGGTGATGGCCCCTGCGCGGCGTTGCACGCTCACCTGATCTGGGTTTGGCCGGTACCCGCAATGCGGGCGCGAATCCGCCGCGGCCTACGATGCGATTCCATGCGGCACAAGAACACACGAAAGGGGAGCAACTTGGTCAGCATAAAGACCCCCGCCCCGGCTTCCGTACCCACAGGCTCCGCAGTCCCCGCCGCCAAACGCCCCGCCGCAGCGGGAATGCCGGATGTCCAGGCCTCCAGCGATTCCCGGCAAGTCCCCATCGACAAGGTCGGCGTCAAGGATGTGACCTACCCCATCCGCCTGCGCGTGCCCGCTGCATATGCCGGAATGTTCGGCTCCGCCGAGCAGACCACCGTCGCCACAATCAGCATGTACGTCTCGCTGCCGCACTACCAGAAGGGCACCCACATGTCCCGCTTCCTCGAGGTGCTCAACGAGCACGCGGGGATGGCCGCGCCGGGACCCATCTCGCCCGAGGAGATCCCGCAGATCACCGCGGCGATCCGCGAGCGACTGGATGCCGAGGAAGCGCACTTCGAG
The DNA here is from genome assembly GCA_023432465.1 of Planctomycetota bacterium. GTDB lineage: Bacteria > Planctomycetota > Phycisphaerae > Phycisphaerales > UBA1924 > JAHBXL01. The sequence continues at coordinate 24,638 of JAEYUO010000114.1, forward strand.
GCCGAGTTCACCTACTTCATCCCCAAGAAGGCCCCGGTCACGGGCGCGCTCGGGCTGATGGATTACAAGGTCTCTTTCAGTTGCACCTCCAGCCGCACTGGCGCGACGGATGACTTCATCATGGGCGTGATGGCGCCGGGCGCGAGCCTGTGCCCCTGCTCGAAAGAAATCAGCAAGTACGGCGCGCACAACCAGCGATGCCTCGTGGAGGCCCGTGTCCGCTTCAAGGGCACGATGTGGATCGAGGATGTCGCCGAGACGATCGAGAAGTCCGTCTCCTGTCCGGTTTTCGCGGTGCTCAAGCGCCCCGATGAGAAGTACGTGACCGAGGCCGCCTACGACAACCCCAAGTTCGTCGAGGACATCATCCGCGACCTGGCTCTGGGCCTGGAGGCCGATGACCGGGTGACGTGGTACTCGATCAGCTCGGAAAACTTCGAGTCGATCCACAACCACAACGCCTACGCCGAGATCACTCGGGGCAAGACTGGCTCTCGCGGTTGACTCCGGAATCCAAGGCCGCCGGTTTGGAGGATGTTCGCGGTGCTGCCGGCTCTGCGATCCCCTTGCCTAACAGCCTCCCCCCGCTACACTTTCGACCCTAAGTTCAGAACTCCCGTTACGGACCCGGAATCGCCATGCCCACGATCAACCAGCTGATTCGCAACCCACGCAAGCCGGTCCACGCCAAGTCGCGCGTTCGCGATATCGACGAGTGCCCGCAGAAGCGCGGCGTCTGCCTGAGCGTCAAGACCGTCACCCCCAAGAAGCCCAACTCGGCGCTTCGCAAGGTCTGCAAGGTCCGGCTGTCAAACGGCCGCGAAGTCACCGCGTACATCGGCGGCGAAGGCCACAACCTCCAGGAACACTCCATCGTGCTGATCCGCGGCGGCCGTGTGCGCGACCTTCCCGGTGTGCGCTACCACGTCGTCCGCGGCACGCTCGACTGCCTCGGCGTCGAGAAGCGCAAGCAGGCGCGCTCCAAGTACGGCGCGAAGAAGGGCAAGTAGACAAATCACGGGTGGCGGGGGAACATGGCAAGTAATCGCCCGATGCTCGCCAGGCACGGACGGTGAACACAAGGCCGCGGCTCGGTTTGAGCCCCGGCGGATGAGCCTCAAGGAGATTCGAAAATGGCCGGACGCATCACCGCAGCAGACTCTCAGCTCCGCCCCGACCCTCGCTTCGGCGACATGGTCCTCTCTCGCTTTATCAACTGCGTGATGCGCGATGGCCAGAAGGCCACCGCACAGCGCGTCGTCTACGACGCGATGGACATCATCCAGCAGAAGCTCGCCAAGGAAACCGACCCCAATGCCCCGAAGGAAGCCATCCAGGTCTTCCAGATGGCGATCGAGAACGTCAAGCCGTTCGTCGAGGTCCGCTCCAAGCGCGTCGGCGGTGCCAACTACCAGGTCCCCATCCCCGTGAACCGCAAGCGTCAGCAGTCGCTGGCCTTCCGCTGGATCATCCAGGCCACCCGCAAGGAAAAGGGCCGGCCCATGGCCAACCGCCTCGGCGATGAGATCTACGCCGCGGCCCGCAAGGAGGGCAACGCGATGAACACCCGCGAGCAGGTGCACCGCATGGCCGAGGCCAACAAGGCCTTCGCCCACTTCGCCCGCTGATCGTCGACCGCTGACCGATCAACCATTCCCGATGCTGAACCACGCAGGGCTCGCCAAACGGCGGGCCCTGTTTCATTCTGCCTCCCGCGTCCGAACATCCCGCACGCCCATCCCACGCCGGGCCAACTCGATCGCACGCTCCCGTCTCCATACATCGTGGCACGCGGCACAGCGGGGGCTGTGGAAGGGAAAGCGGAGGATGGCACCGGAAGGAGGTGTGGGGGTGGGG
>JAEYUO010000139.1 GCA_023432465.1 Planctomycetota bacterium
CACTCAAAATCCAAAAAGAATACCTTGACAAAACCCGATCCGTCCCCCATACTTCCCCATCATGTTCACGGCGGGGGAACTCCACATCCAGTCAGCTTCCATTGAGCCCGAAGGCTCCCCCGCGGCCACTCCGCGCCCATGCCTGCATTCCCAACCTCCCCGCAAGGGCGAGGTGCCGCCGAAGACCGGGGGGGCGGCGGTGGGGGCTCCTGCGTTTCCTCCTGTTTCCTCTACCGCTTCTCTGCCTTCGCCTTCGCCTTTCAATCCGCAATCCCAAATCCAAAATCCGCAATCGGAAGCCCCAGGCTCGCCTCCCCGCCGCGCCGTCCCCCTCACCTTCAACCCGATCATCAACGACGAAGCCAACATCCTCGCCGCCATCGCCCGCGGCGACCGCACCCTCCCCGACCTCGCCGAAGAGCACGGAACCACCGTCACCGCGCTCTGCCTCTGGCTCCAACGCGAGGACATCCAGCGCAAGCTGGCCGACCTCACCACCGCCGGCGCAACACTCACGCGCATCGCGGCGGTCAACAACCTCCCCAAAGCCGTCAGCGCGCTCAGCTTCCAGATCGACGGCTACATCTTCGATCGCACCCACAACCTCATCAAGCCCGGCCTCGATGCCGACCGCGTCGCGGCGACGCGCGATGCCAACGTCCGCAAGGCCGCCCACCTGCTCCTCCGCCTCGCCAAGTTCGACCCCAACCAACCCATCTACCGCCGACGCGACCGCGCCGACCGCACGATTCCAAGCACCCTCGCCCCGCACATCGCCGACCGGACAGATCTTGGCGAAGCCCGCTCCCCCGCCGGGGGGGCCGACGGGGGAGCTGTCGAGCGCAGCGAGACTGAGGGGGCACTTCTCCTGATTTCAACCTTCCGCAAGGGAGTGGGTGGAGAGGAAGCGAGTGCGCAGCACGAGCAGGTGAGGGGTGCCTTCAGCAAGCTCACACACGCGCAAGTGGTCACGCCGGACTTTGCGGGCGAAACGGAGCGCGCACGTCTCCTGCCTTCAACATCCCCCGAGGGGGAGGTCCCGGCGAAGGTGGGCGGGCCGGGGGTGGGGGCTCCTGCCTTTCCTACGTCTTCTTCTTTCTGCCTTTCCCACATCCCCCTTCCCACATCCGACTTCGAGCCCGACTACGACGATGACCCCGAGTCCGAGCCAGCTCCCGAACCGAGTCTCGCCAACTCGTCCTGACCAGAATGTGGGTGATCAATGCGGACGCCCGGCTCTTGCAGCGCACTGCGCACTCGGCGCTCCGCTCGCCCCCCCATTTGCGCTCGGGCCTCGGATGATGCCAACTCGATGTCGCCTCTTCCCCCTGCGGCTCATCGCCTCTGCGCGAGGCTCTTGATCTCCGCGCGCAGTCCCCGCCCCTCCGATTTTGCTGCTTTGCTGCTTTGCTGCTTTGCTGATCTGCTGATCTGCTGCTCTGCCGATCTGCCGTTTCCACGCCGGACTGAACGACGGCCAGGACACCGGCGGCACCGGATGACGGCCGCTTATGGCTGCTGCGGTCAAGCCCTGACCAGGTTCACGGGCCACCCGTGCACCGGGCCCGGCCGTCGATCAGAACGGCGTGGAGGGGGTAGTAAAGCCGGGTTGGCGGCCGCGGGCGAGGGGGGGCGTGGTTTTCGGGGTTGAAATGCCGATATCGACACAGGCCGCGGCGTGGTAGGCTCAGGGGGGGAGGGACGGACGGGAGACGATCCGACGGGGGAAAGGGGCCGTAGTGGAAGAGGGGGCGGGGGAAGTTTGGATTGCGGATTTTGGATTTTGGATTGAAAGGCAGAGACGCGGCGTTGAGGTCTCGATGACCCCTCCAGGGGCCGGATGACCAAGAAGAAGGAAAAGGAGTTGAGAGCAGCGCGTTCACAATGAGCCCTGCGGGCTCGAGAATTGAATCGCATCCCGAGTCCCGCATTCCGCATTCCAAATCCAAACTCCAAAATCCAAACTCCAAAATCCAAAATCAACTCCCCACTCACCCATGTCCGACCTCCCCGATGAAGTCCTCCACCCGTTCGAAGCCGAGAAGCGGCAGCGCGCGTTCATTTTGACGGTCGTGCGGTGGGTCTTCTTCGCCTCCATCATCGGGTTCGCGCTCCTCACCATCCTCCGCGCCACCAACGAGCCCAACACCGGCCAGCCCGTCGTCGATCTCGCCATCCAGTGGTGGATCCCCGTCGGCGTTGCGATCTGCATGTTCCTGATCGCGTACCTGGTCGATCGGTACACGCCGAACAAGAAGGTCTCGACGATCACGGGCGTGTTCCTGGGCCTGGTGGTCGGGATGCTCGCGACGGTGGTGCTCGGGCTGGTGCTGGATCTGCTGCTCCAGACCTGGGGCATCAACCAGACGGCGATCGACTACCTCAAGCCGCTGATGGGCACGATCAAGGTCATGGTGGGTTTGTGCCTGTGCTACCTCGGCGTCACGACCGTTCTGCAGACGCAGGACGACTTCCGCATCGTCATCCCGTATGTCGAGTTCGCCAAGCAGATCCGCGGCGTGCGCCCCATCGTTCTCGACACGTCCGCCCTCATCGACGGCCGCGTCGCCGATGTCGCCTCGACCGGGCTCATCCAGGCGCCCATCGTCGTGCCGCGGTTCGTGCTGGCGGAGCTTCAGCTCATGGCCGATGCGGGGGACAAGCTCAAGCGGGCCAAGGGCCGGCGCGGCCTGGATGTGGTCGCGCGGCTCCAGCGCCAGGGCACCATCGACGTCAAGATTGATGACACCCGCGTGAGCGCGCTGAGCGTCGATCAGATGCTCGTCGAACTCGCCGAGAAGCTCGGCGGCGGGCGGCTGATGACCACCGACCTTGCGCTGACGCGCGTGGCGCAGATCCACGGCGTGATGGTGCTCAACCTCCACGAGATCGCCAACACGCTCAAGCCGACGCTGGTGTCGGGGCAGCAGCTGTTGCTGAGGATGGTCAAGCCCGGCGAGCAGCCCGGCCAGGCGGTGGGCTACCTCGAGGACGGCACGATGGTCGTCGCCGATGGCGCAGCGCACAAGATCGGGCAGGATGCACTGCTGCTCGTCACCGGGTCGATGCAGACGACCGCGGGGCGGCTGGTGTTTGCGCGGCTGCTCGATCCCTCGGAGCTTGAGCCGGGCGCGGAGATTGATGCCGCGCCCGATGCTGCGGGCGATGAAGAGCTCGAAGACGATGAGCCGCGCAGCGCAGACCCGGGCGGCGTGCTGGGCCGCGGGTTCGATGAATCACCCGACGATGCCGCGCCCCTCAACCCCCCCGCTTCGCCCACTGTCCCTCCTGCTCCTTCCGCGCGGAAGCCCGGCCCCCCTGCTACGCCCAAGGGTGCGCCCCCGCCGTATCGTCGGCCCGGATCGCCGCGGAACCCGAGGAGATAGGACCAAGATTCTCCGCTCAAGCTGCACCCCATGACGTCGCGCATTGTCTTCACCGTTCTTCTGCTGATCGCTTCCAACACCTTCATGACGCTGGCGTGGTACCTGCACGTCAAGAAGCAGGCGTGGCCGCTGGTCACGGCGATCCTGATTTCGTGGCTGATCGCGCTGCCGGAGTACATCCTGCAGGTGCCGGCGAACCGCATCGGCCATCAGGACTTCGGCGGCCCGTTCGGCCTGGCGCAGCTCAAGGTTCTGCAGGAGGCCATCACGCTGATCGTGTTCAGCGTGCTGATGGTGATGGTGTTCAAGGAGAAGCTGCGCACCACGGACCTGATCGCCTTCGGCCTCGTGTTTCTCGCGGTGGCGGTGTCGGTGTATGGGCGCGAGCGCGGCAAGGCCGCGGAGACTGTCGAGCCGCCCGCGGCAATCAGCGAGTGACAACCGCCTTGCTCATGATGAGGCTGTCGTAGTTGGTCTCGTTCCAGTGCCAGCGGGCCACCTCGCGGTACCCGTGCCGGCGGTACATCTCGACGAGCCACTCGGCGGGCTCGGGGGTCGAGAGCGCGAGTTCCGCGGCGTTGATCGTTGCGGCCCGAGATTCGACTTCCTTCAGGAGCTCCATGCCGATGCCCTTGCCCTGGAACTCGGGCTCGACGGCGAACTGCGAGAAGCTCGCGACGCCTTGCTCGGGCCGATCGAACCACGGCACACCCGGCCAGGCGCGGCTGGTCTGCTCGGGGGTTTTGAACATGATCGTGCCGACGATCTTCCCCAGGTAGAGCGCGACCAGGCACTGCCCGTCGGCGATGCGGCGGCGCGTGACTTCCTCGGGCTGGAACGCCGCGAGCGCCTGGATGCCGCGCTCCATGTGCTGCTTGTACGCGCGGTGGAGCAGGCCGGTGAGGTGCGCAAGCGAATCGTCGGGCTCGAGGGCGCGGATGCGGATCTTGTTGCTGAGACGTTCTGTCAAGGTGGTGGCGCTCATGGGGGAAGGGGAAGTTTAGGCGGAGGCGAGGGATGATTTGGATTGCGGACTGTGGATTTTGGATTGCAGCGCAGCGTGAGAGGTGCATCGATGCAGCACGATCCGCATGCCGCACTCGATCTATCCTCGGGTATGTCTCACCACGCACCCGAGAACGCTCCGCGGCCGACACGCGCACTGCCGACCGCCGGCTCGCTGCGCGTACGGGTGCGGTACTGCGAGTGCGACCCGATGGGCGTTGCGCACCACGCCGCGTACATCCCGTGGCTGGAGATGGGCCGGACGGAGTTGCTGCGGGATGCGGGCGTGAGCTACGCCGAGCTGGAGGCCAGCGGCGTGTTTCTGGTGATCGTGAAGCTGGAGGCGTCGTACAAGCGGCCCGCGTTCTATGACGACCTGCTGGAGGTTCGCACGCGGGTGATCCAGTCGACGCGAGTGAAGATCCGGCACGAGTACGAGGTGGTGCGGGTCGAGAGCGGGGCGACGATCGGCTCGGGGATTGCGCGGCAGGGGATGGTGGGCGAGGTGCTGGTGACGGCGACGACGCTGCTGGCGAGTGTCGATCGGACAGGGAGGCCCGCCGCGCTGCCGGACTGGCTGGCCGGGGAGTAGGGAGCGGGTTCGGCCAAAACGCACGCGAGACCTCGACATCGGGGTCAGGTCTCGCGTGCGAACTCTGTGATTTGGTGAGGTCTGCCGCCTCACCGGGAGGAGATGATCAGGCGGGGCAGCCGGCGAACCAGGCCGCGAGGAAGGCGAAGATGTCGGGGACGGCGATGATGCCGTTGTTGTCAAAGTCCGCGCCCTGGCCCTGGGCGAACCATGCGGCGAGGAAGGCGAAGATGTCGGGGACGGCGACGGCGCCGCTGTTGTCGAAGTCGGCGGGGCACTCGGCGGGGCAGACATAGAAGAAGCAGGACTGATTCTCGGGGCCGGCCGTGCCGCCCTGGGCTGCGCAGTCCAGCGCGGAGGTGTCGATGCAGATCTGGCCGGGCAGGCAGCAGGGGACGACCGCACAGACTTCGACGTCGCAGTTGGTTCCGACGCCGCCCCAGACGCCGCCGGCCTGGGTGCAGGGAGTCTGATACTCGATGTAGCAGGCGTTGCCGGGGATGCAGCACGCGCCGACGATGTGGGTGAGGGTGGCGGGATCGCTGACAACGGAGCCGCAGGCGTTGGAGACGACGACGCGGTAGTTGCCGGAGCGGCCGCCGCCGCCGAAGTGCTGGCCGATGCGGAGCTGGACCTTGTTGGTGCCTTCGTAGTCCCAGTTGGAGGAGTCGAAGTTCGAGCAACTGTCGGTCAGGTTGATCCAGGTGCCGGGGTTGCTCGGGTCCTCACGCTGCCACTGGTAGGAGAGCGGCCACGAGCCTGAGGCGAGGACGTTCAGGGCTGAGCCGAAGGGATAGTCCTGGGACTCGGTCCAGTCCTTGGGGCTCATGGCGATCCGCGGCGGGTCGCAGGGGATCTGGCTGCCATCGAGATAGAGGATGCCGCCCATTCCGGTCTGGTGGCTCTGGGCCGGGAGTTCGCAGGTGTTGCGAGCATCCCACATGGCCAGGAGGATCGCGTTGCCGTCATCGCTCAGAGCCTGGGGAAAGGTGGGCATGAGGCCGGTTGCGAAGATCGGGTTCTGAGGATCATCAATCGAGCTGATGTAGAGCTCAAGATCGATGGGCTGCCCGTCGTTGATATCGGCGCGCCAGATGAACGGCCGACGAAGGCCGCCGAGCGTCGGGGGCGGGGGGCCCCACTGCGCGCTGCCGACGATGGTGTTGCCATCGGCGCTGATGCCGGTGACCCAGAGGTCGGAGAAGGGCAGGCCGAGTTCCTCGGGCGCTTCGGGGGTGCCGAGGTTCTCGGGGATGTACGCGCTCCCGTTCCACGTCCATCGCACCAGCCGGACACCCGACTCACCGGGGAAGTTGGCCGCGACAAAGCCGGTGGATGCGCCAGAGGCGAGCACGTTGCCCGAGGCGTTGACTCCGGCGTTGTCCTTTGCGCCGAGGTAGTCATCGAGGATCGTCTGCACGCCATTGCGCCAGACGCAGGTGCGGCGGCGGCTCTCGGCGCTGTTGAGGTCGTAGCCGGTGATGACGGTCGCGTCGGCGTTCATGCGGTCGCCGCGGGCGGTCGTGGAGCCGGGCTGGACGGGGAGCTGGGTCACCGTGCCGGTGACGGCGTCGTAGATGTGCGGGAAGAAGTTGCCGCACAGGCCCGTCGAGATGGTGCCGTTGGGGCGGAACGCGGTGGCGTACCAGCCGTTCGAGAGGACATAGCGCCCGTCGGCGGACATGGCGCGCGGGCTGTTGACATCCTGCCCGCAGTGTGTGCCTCCGATCAATCGGCCGGTCACCGGATCGGGGAAGCGGTCCATCGAGCCCGCGTTGACCCAGCCGGTCGCCGCGGTCCATCGGTGGGTGACGGAGCGCGAGCTGCACGAGGGCGGGTTGAGTTCGCCGGTCGTGGTGTTGTATCCGTTGAAGCAGTTGAGCCCTCCCCAATCGGCGAGGTTGTTGTCGGTGGTCATGGCGATCGCGGCAAGATCGGACGAGCAGACCACACCCCCCTGGCTGCCGATGAACGCGCCATCGACGCGGGTGAAGCCCGCGCCCCGAGCCCAGATGAAGGTGGCGTATGCGTCCAGATCCGCGTCGTAGGCGACGCCGACTGCGCCGTTTCCGGTGCGCGGCATGTCCATGGCCAGGCCGGTGATGACCAGCTTGGGCTGAGCCGCGGCGATCGAAGACAGGCCCGCACACATCAGGGCTGCGCAGATTGTTCGGGATGCGATGCTCATCGTGGAGTTCCCTTCGCGTTCAGTATGAGGCCTGTGGGTCGAACTGCCGGGTCCTTGTGGACCGGGAAAGCAGGTCGCTCAAGTTAGCGTACGTTAACAAGTACACTCGGGTTCGCTGGAGTATTCGATACAGAGTAAATCACGGTTCCAGTCTGTCAAGATGTCTCTAGAGATTTTTTGTAGACATTTTCTTAGTCAGGCAGACGTTCATCGGTATACTGTGGATACGAATCGATGCCTACCTTGGGAGCGACTGGAAGGACTCCATGCCACCGATCGAGTCAAAGCAGTTCATAGAGGATGGCACCGCGGCGGTGACCGGCTTCCGGCGCGCCCTGGCCGACATTCTGGCGGAGGTGGGTTGCCGGCCGGACCGTTCCCGCGAGCTTTCACGCAAGCTCGGTCTGGACAAGACGTTGACTTGGCGTGTCTCACGCTTTGTGACCGAGGAGGACGCTTGGGCCGCGGTCCCGCACATTCCGCGGCGGCCGAGCATCCGGATCTTCGTCGATGCGATGGCCAAGCACGGCGCATCGGATCAGAGCGTGACGGCCGTGCTTGAGGCACTCGATGAGTTTGAACGGTTTGTTGAGACGCACTCGGGCGACCGCGAGACGCTGGAAGTCATGGCGGGCGCGGGCGCGAGCGGGGTTTCGGCCAAGCGGCTCGCGGCGTTTCAGAAGAGCGCGTACCAGGCCAACAGCGGGATTTGGGGTGTCTCGGCGAAGGTGCAGTACTCGATCTGCCTGATGGCGCCCTCGGCGGCCAAGCCGGACATGGTTGATCTCGGGATCATCACCGGCTTTGTCGGGCTGCGCAGACTCCGGCCGGATCGCGGCTGGGCGGTGGGCACGATCGACCAATGGGACCATCAGTACGCGAGCGCGGATGCGCCCGTCGTTCCTCTGGATCCTGAGAGTCTGGTCAATGGCGTGCCCGTGCTGCCGCGGTTCTGCTCGAGCCCGCTTCCCCCGATGCGTCTGGTGAAGGGGCAGGGCGATCAGCAGCGCATCGAACTGGAGCGGGGTGAGATCGGCAACGCCGGGGCGTGCGATGTGGTCCTGGGATGGAAGTGGCCGGCGACCGCCTCGATGTATGAGTCCACGCCGAACGAGCGCGGCGAGCTGGGCATTCACCTGTCGACTCCGGTTGAGTCTTCGATCCTGGATGTCTTCGTGCACAAGTCGATGGGGTTTGCGATGCGTCCGGAAGCGGGACTCTACAGCGAGTTGCCAGCGGACCCGTCGTACCCGTCGGATGGCGGGCGTGCATCACCGCTCGCCGCGGCGACGGACATCATTCGGCTTGGGACTGCGGATGCGGACATCGCGACTTCGGATGTGCCGGAGTATGGCGAGATCGTGAGGTTCGGCGCGGAGAAGATGGGCATTGCGCCCGGGGAGTTCTCCGGGTTCCGGTACCGTTTGCGCTACCCGCCGATCCCGACGATCGCGATCATGAAGCACCCGCTGCTGCGACGGTGAGCCGAGCGATCAGGCCGCGGGCGGAGGGGGCAGGAGGTCGAAGCGCCGGCTGAGCGTTGTTGAGATCGGGGGGTAGGCCATCTCGAAACGCGAGCCCGTGAAATCATCGAGGGGGATGTTGATGCGCGCGGTGATATCGGCGATGAGTCGCGAGTACCAGGGGATGTAGGGGCAGAGCGTGCCGGCGAGGCCGCGGGGCAGGGGCGCGGGCGATTCGGAGATGGGGAGGGACTGTCGCTCGAAGTCGCTCTCGACATTGCTGTGAGGGAAGAGGAGGCGGTCGAGCAACTGGGCTCGCGGCGGGTCTTTCACGCCAAGGCTTTTGTGCACGAACATGTCGAACATCACCTGCTCGACGGGTGTCTGGAGCAGGACCATGAAGCCGGCGGTGTCGGGCGTGGTCGAGTATCGGTCGTAGAGACGATGGAGCCGCGTTCCGAAGACGCATGTGGTCAGGCCTTGGTTGCCAACCGGACCCGCCGCGAGTTCGAATCGCTTGTAGTCGCCGCTGACCACGACCTGGATATCGGGGAGCGGTGAGGAGCAGTAGCCCTTGAGGAGCTGCCTCTGACCCTCGGTCGATCCTGCGGGGTCGAGCGGTTCCTTGATGAATGAAGCGGAGTCGCCGGAGGCGCGGTGCAGGGCCTCATAGCTCAGCGGCCATGCTCGCGGGCTGAGGCGGCGGAAAGAGACCAGGCCGGTGACATGGGCCGCATCGAGTTTGGTTGGATCGGAGGGGCTCGGAAAGACGAAGACGGTGAGGAACCGGGTCTGGGCCTGTCCGCCCCAGACACCGCACGCGCCTTCGAAGAGCTTTCGCCTGCCCTTTTCGACTTCTCCGGTCGAGCGGCCCGCGATGGTGTTGGCCATCAGCATGGCGAGGGTTTTGCGATCTCCGGAGCATGCGCTGACGGCGGACTCGAAGGCGTCGAGCGCGGCGATTGCCGAGTCGATCGCCTGCTGCGGCGCGCCGCGCTGGAGGCAGGCCTCGAAGAACTTGCTCATGCTGGATGCGCCGGGCACATCGCTGACGACGGAGCGTGGATCGGACTCGCGGACGATGCGTGTGAGTCGCCAGGTGAGGCCGCGGTTGAGACCCAGTTCGCGTGCGGACTCCCGCGCTTTGGTGGGGTCGATGCCGATGTGGGCGAAGAGGTCGGCGATGGCGGCGCGAGCGCGATGAAACGCGGCGATGAGCTCTTCGAGTGAGCTGGCGCGCGCGCCGGGAGCGTCTGGGAGGGGAACTTGTATAGGTATTGAGCGGGAAATTCTGGCCATTCGGTCTCTCTATCGGGGGAATGGTACAGCGGGTTCGTCCAGACAGCAACCAAGACGTCTCGTGAAATGTCAAAATTGACACTTGACTTGTCTGGAAGATCGTGTAGATTGTCTCTGTAGACAACGGGGCGTCCCGGGTCACGGTTTGAGGAATCCAGAGAGAGAGGTCTTTATGAAGCGGTCTGTTCTGTTCTTTGTGCTGCCGGCGATCGCCGCGGCATCTGCGGCCAACGCGAGTGTGACGATCACGCAGGGCAACAGCGCCCCGACGTACGCGACCACGCTGACCTTCGATGAAGTGGGCGGGCCGGTCGGGGTCAACGTGCCGGGCAACTCGTGGGCGAGCATCGGCATTTCGCAGCTCATCTCCGGCGATGTTGTCGCCAACTTCGTCGGCGATAACAGCGGCATCAGCGGGACGAGCGACAACTCGTTCTACGGCCCGTTCGGCGTGTTCATGACCTTTGACCAGGACCTGACTGCCGCTTCGCTGCAGTTCTGGGACACCTCGGGTCCGGGCGGTCCGTTCGGTGGCGGCGCGGCTGTTGTCGCGCTGAACGATGGAGTTGAAGTCGGATTTTTGTTTGTGACTCCGGCTCTGGGCACCTCGGTCGGCTCCTGGTTCGACATCGTGGCCACCGACGGCATGGTGTTCAACGAGATCCGCGCGCTGGGCTTCGGCTTCTCCCCCCAGTCTGTTGTTGACAACGTGTCCTTCGTGCCCGCGCCGGGCTCCCTTGCCCTGCTGGGCCTTGGCGGTGCGGCCGCTCTTCGCCGTCGTCGTCGCTGAGTTTCCTCCTTTGAGTCTGACTGAACATGCCCGCTGGAGGTGAACACTCGCCTTCAGCGGGCTTTTCGTTTACTGTGCCCGCGTTCGGTGCTCGCCGCGCACTCCTCCATGTCTCACCCATCTCACCCATCTCTTACCGGCACGGACTCCTTCCGACTGCGCATCCAGAGGAGCGAGGTGTGGCGTGCGGAGCTGATGTGCGGTGTGTATGTGGTGCTGCTGGGGCTGGTGGTGCTCCGGCGACTGGCGGGCGGGGAGGTGATGTCGGACACGCGGCTGTTCATCCTGGCGGAGTCGGTGCTTGGCGCGGCACTGGTGTATGAGGTGATCGTTGCGATTGCGCTTCGGGGCGCGACGCGGCAGGGGCGGCTGATCGGCGGTTGGATGCTGAACGCCAATGCGCTGTTTGAGATCATGGTTCCGGCGGGCCTGATGACGGCGCTGCACTTTTTGTCGCCGCGGGGCGAGTATTCGGCGCTGAGCGCGCCGGGGCTCTTGCTGTTCCCGCTGACGATTCTGATGTCGGTTCTGCGGCTGCGGCCGCGGGTTCCGTTGTGGCTGGGGGTGATCGCGGCGGGGTCGCACGGGCTGCTTGTGCTGGACACGCTGCGGCATGAGCATCCGCCGCACTCGCTGTATCCGGTGTTGTTCTCGTACTCGGCGATGCTGCTGCTGACCGGGATCGGCGGCGCGATGGTGAGCCGCGCTGCGCGGCGGTATGTGTCGGAGGCGGTGGAAGAGGCGGAGGCGCACCAGCGGACGGGGATGCGGCTGTTGACGATCGAGCGCGACCTGGAGGTTGCGCGGCAGATCCAGACGGGGCTGCTGCCCGCCGCGGCCCCGCGGTTTTCGGGTTTTGACATCGCGGGGATGAACACGCCGGCGGAGCAGACGGGCGGGGATTACTACGACTTTCAGGAGTTGCCGAACGGTCGGCTGCTGGCGGTGCTGGCGGATGTGACCGGGCACGGGATCGGTCCTGCGCTCGTGATGGCGGTGTGCCGGGCGTATTCGCGGGCATCCGCGCCGCTGGATATGAACCCGACGACGCTGATGGGGCGGCTGAACGCGCTGCTGCATGCGGACTTGAAGTCCGGCCGGTTCATCACGCTGGCGATGGCGGTGCTGGACCGGAGCGGGGAGGTGGAGCTGGTGTCGGCGGGGCACGGGCCGTCGCTGCTGTACCGCGCAGCGGAGGAACGGGTGGAGCAGTTCGGCGGGGACGGGCTGCCGCTGGCGGTGATGGAGGATGAGACGTACGGGCCGTCGCGGACGTTTGCGATGCGGCAGAACGATGTGCTGGTGATGCTGACGGACGGGGTGATTGAGTGGCAGGATTCCGGGGGGAAGCAGTATGGGCCGGAGCGTTTGGCGGTCACGGTGGCGGCGGCGGCGGCAGGGACCGCCGCGGAGATCGTCAAGAGCCTGCACACGGATGTGCTTGCGCATTCGGGCGGGACAGCGCAGCTGGATGACGTGACGATTGTGGTGATCAAGCGGACGGGGGAGTGATCGGGCGAGTTGGCGGGTGGCGCGGATCGGGCGAGTGAGGATCAGCCGTCCGCGCGGGACCAATCGGCCGGGTCGAACAGATTCATTGCTCGGACCGCGTCATCGGTGTCATCGCCAAGGTCCTTCTCATAGACCACGCCATCCTGATTGACGATGAACGACTTGATGCCGGATCGGCCGTGCTCGGCGGGCCATGCGACAATCCCGAAGCCGCCGATGAGCAGGTCGTTGATCATGTAGGCGTACTCTCCGCCCGGCGCACCGGGGCCCTGGCCGGTGAGGAGCTTGAAGCGGTAGCCGTGATAGACGCCGCCGCCGCGCTGATAGCCCTCCTGGGACGCCTGCGCCACGAGATCTCCGAGGGGGCTTGGAGTCTCTCCCTCCGCGGTGGGCCAGTAGAGCCCGTTGCGTTTGCCGTCATCGCTGATGAACTTGGCGGCGTAGTTCTGCAGGCCGTTGCGATCGAGATCGAGCATCGCGTACTCGCGCTGCGCATCGACGACCGCGAGGCATGTCTGGATGGTGTCGAGCTCGTTTGCGCCGATGCGGCGGTTGTCGAGTTCCTCGAGCCCGGCGATGGTGTCGAACATCCACTTTCCATCGGCCTGCACGAGCGGGAAGGCGAAGGGCCAGTTGTCGGTGTCGATCTCGAGGATGCGGGAGCCGTCTGGTCCGCTCACGATCCGGCGGCCGCGGTCGTAGCGCTCGAGGAACTGCTCGACCGCCGCGAGGTCCGCGACGTGATCGCCGGAGGGCAGGGCATCTTCGATATCCGGGCCGAGCACTTTCTCGAGCTGGTTCCGGTTTACCTCGGGGCGCAACGCCGCGACGAGGGCATCCACAGCGGCATCCGGCGTGTCGAATCGCTGCTGCTCGACGCTTCGGCAGCCGCCCGCCACCAAGAGGCCGACCGCCGTGATGGCGATGCTCGCCAGAGTGCGAGCCTGCCGAGCCGCCGACACGATGTTCGTTCCGATCATGACACGCTCCCGAGAGGATGCGGTGTGTTGAAGACCCGTGAGACCACGCTTGCGGAGAGGAGGAGCCGGGGAGGCGGGGAGACTCAGCGGCGACCGCCGCGGCTGCCACCGGAAGGCCGGCTTCCGCCGCTGCTGCGAGAGCCAGCGGAACTGGAGCGGCTGCTGCTGCCTCGGTTGCTGGCCTGCTTGGTGGAGCTGCTGCTGCGGTTGCTGCCGCTGAAGGCGCTGCTGCTGCCGCCGCCGGAGCGCTGGGTTGCGCTGGGGCTGGTTCGGCCGGTGGTGGAGCCGGTTCGCTGTCCGGCCGCGCTGCGATCTGAAGTGGACGGCCTGTTGGCTGCGCCGCTGGGTGCGCCTGCGCCGCGGAACTGGTCGGCACCGCCGCGGGCGATGTCCTGACGTCCGGATTCCGCGCGGCCGCGGTATTGATCACGTGCCTGGGTTGCGCGGGCATCGGTGCCGCGGCCGTACTTCTGGGCGGTTGCGTTGTCGCGGTATGAGGCACCCTTGCGGTGGGAGGCGTCGTGCTGCCATTGCCCGGTCCCGTTGCCAAGACCCTTGGCGTTCATCTCGTTGCGGACTCTGGTGCGGTCGATGGTGTTGTTGAAGTTGGTGTTGCGGTTGATGTCGATGTCGACATCTCCGCCGCCCCAGTTGCAGTTGCCCCAGGCGTGTCCCCATGCCGCGCCGCAGGCGAGGCCGATGCCGAAGGAGACCAGCGCGGTGCCGGCGACGTAGCCGGGCGGGTAGTAGGAGTATGGGGGGTAGGCCGGGTATGGCCAACTGCCGTAGACCACCACCGGGTCGTACTGCGGGACGTAGATCACCTCGGGGTCGGCGCTCTCGATCACGATGACCTGCGCGCCGGCGGCCTGCTCGACCTCGACGGTGACCTGGTCGCTTGATTTGAGGTTGCCGGACTCTTTCGCCTTTGCACGCAGTGTCTGCACTGCGGCCATCAACTCTTTTTGCTGCGCGATGAAGGCATCACCGAGCTTGGTGGTCCATTCGAGTTTCTCGCTCATCATCGTGAGCACCGAGGGGAACTCGACGAGCGACTTCACGCTGGCGTCCCAGGTTTTCTGGTTCAGCACATTCGCGAGTGCGTCGCCCTTGAGGTTGGTTGTCTGCTTGGTCCATCGCTCGGCCTCGACGACCTCCAGCGGGTAGGTTGAGGCCATGAAGATCTGTGCGACGAGGGAGTCTGGATAGAGCGCGATCGGCGCTGCGATCTGCTCGAGCTCTTCGCTGGTGAATGCGGGCGTCCCATCCGAGGGCGGGGTCGGTGCGGCGGGTGCTGCGGTTGCGGACGGGGTGGGCGCGGGCTGACCGGAAGGCTGCCATACGGCCGCGATCGCGGTTGTGGAAGTCAACATCGCCGCGGCGAAAGCACACGCATGGAGCATGGTGAACCCTCCGGTGAAGCGGTGTCGCGCACGGGCGCAGCCCGCATGAAATGAGAGTAGATACCTCGGCATCCGTTGATCAATCGAGTGGTCATCGTGGCCCGTTCGCAGTTCATTCGCCTCACTGCTCAGGCAGCAGAGGGTGGTTGGCAAGCGGAACACCCAACGTCTCAACCTTGCTGTAAACATGTGCTCGGCCTTGCCACATCTGCGGCGTGTTGATTGTCCTCGGATACGCATCGCCGCGGCGGGGCGGGGTCAGAATCGGAGGTTTGCACGCGCACCGAGAACCACGGCCTCATCGATGGCAGTCGAGCCGCCATCGATCCACTGGACGTCGAGGGTGACATTGAGCGAGGGCGTGACAGCAATGTTGTAGTACGCCTCGATCGCCTGGGTGGAATCCTCGATTCCCAACGCGACCGAGGCGCGCAGATTCTCGAGCTCGGTGAAGACATAGCCGAGGCCGAAGGTGTCTTCATCGCGCCCGGGAATCATGCCGCGGCCGCCGACGCCGATGCTGGCGGTCCACTTGATGGGATTGGTGTCCTCATCCGCGAAGCCGAAGCGGGCGAAGAGGCCGATGCCCCGGAGGTCGGGACGGCCGTCGGCCTGGTTGATTCGTGCGGGGGCCTCATCGGGGGTGTAGAGGTACTGCCAGAGGCTGGCGTAGACGTACCACGAATCGCTCTCGCGGGGGAGCTGGAGTCCCGCGCCGGGAATGAGCTGGAGCTTTCCGCCGAGCTGGGCGAAGTCGCCTGCGAAGGCGTAGACGCCGCCGGCATTCGCGCCTCCGGGGAGGGAGCCGAGCTTGTACTGGAACTGGGCCTCGGATGCCCAGGACCATCCGTCCTCGACGTGATCGAATCCGGAGGTTGTTGAGGAGTCGGTCGTGTTGATGAGCGAGCTTGTGATCAGGATGTTCGAGTGCGGAGCCCACAGCAGGCCCGCGCCGAGCGTGCTGTACGGCACGGTGAGCGCGCCGGCTCCGTTGAAGACCAGGTTGGAGTTCATGAACTGCGACCGGCCGCGGCCACTTGCAAACTCGTTGGGATCGCCGTCGAGGGTCTGGATCTTGCCGAGCACGAAGCCGAAGGTCTTGGAGAGGTATTGGAGATACGTGAGCTCAGTGATCGCGGCGGGGATGCCCTGATTGACGCGATCGGTCAGCGGGAAGAACATGTCCGTGTTCACGGGGAGGATCCCGCCGGAATCGTCGTTGACGGACTCGCCGTAGCGTGACTCGACTCGGAGCTTGAGCAGCGCGCCGGGCATAAGGCCCATCTGTTGCAGGTCCGCGTTCACGACAAGGTCCAGGGAGCCTCCATAGTCCCAGTCGATTCTGCGGCCGCCGCTGACGACGCCTTGGGCGGTTTGGGTCCAGTCGAGCTCGAAGCTGAGCCCCTTGGCGGCCAGTTCGGGTCGCTTGCCGCCCCAGTCGCCGGTGGCGAACTTGCGCTCGGTGAGCGGCCCGGAATAGTCCAGGAGGGGAAGGATGCCGTTTGGCTCGGAAGCGGACGGGGCGGAGGGTGCAGCAGGAGGCGAGCCGGCCTGGCTCGGGGGCTCGGCGGGCGTGCCTGAATCCTGGGCGAGCGCGTGCATCGAGCCGGCAGCGGCCAGCAAGGCGCTTGCGCTCCATGCGAGTCGTGAACTGATCATGTAGCTCCCTTGGTGAACGCGGATGGGCGATTGGGGGTTACTTCTGCTCGACCGTGACCTTGATAATCCGGCCCGTGAACGCGTTGTTGACCGCGGGGTAGTCCGGAGAGACGTTCGTCTCGGCGTCGAGCCCGACATCCGTACCTTCATCGGCCGAGAACATGAAGGGCTGGGTCTTGGGGATGTGCGCCTCGGCGACTTGCTTGCCGTTGACGCTCAGGATCGACTTGCCGCCGGTGCCGGGCTTGGCCTCATCGGGGATGAACTCGTAGCTGATGGTGTGCTTGCCGGGGGGAAGAGCCTCATCGCCACCGATGTTCGTTCGCTCGATCGCGAACCAGTTGTACTCGTGGCGCGGCTTGCCGTCCTTGAAGTAGAGCGTCCACCCGCCGAAGTATCCTGCCTGCGCGATGATGACGCCAGCGGTCTTGCTGTCCTTGAGCTCGACCTCGGCGGTGACGGTGTGGTGCACGCCCTTGACGTTGATGAATGCGTTCTCCATCATGCCCACCATGCCGGGGTAGACGGTGAGCGACTTGCGTCCGCCCATGAGGTCCGGGCGGCCTGCGATCTGCGGGTCGAAGCGCTCGCTGCGACGGTCGTCGATCGGGAAGACGTGGTTGCGGATGGCCTCTTTCTCGAAGACGGCTTGCAGCTCCTTGAGCTTGGCAGGGTTGGCCGCGGCGAGGTTTACAGCCTGACTGAAATCTTCATCGACGTGATACAACTCCCAGATGTCCTCGGAGAGTGGCGGGTTCTCCATCAGGAGCCAGGGGATGGAGTGTCGCGTGCAGGCGACCCAGCCCTCGTGGTAGATGCCGCGGTTGCCGAACATCTCGAAGTACTGGGTGGTACGTCTCTCTCCGGCGTTGGGTTGATCGGCCGAGTAGAGCATCGACACGCCGTCCATGGGTCGCTGCGCGATGCCGTTGACGGTCTTGGGCTCGGGGATCTTGGCGGCCTCGAGCACCGTGGGCGCGACATCGATGACGTGGTGGAACTGGCTGCGGACTTCGCCGCGGGCTTTGATGCCGCTGGGCCAGTGCAGGACCATTCCGTTGCGTGTGCCGCCGAAGTGGCTTGCGACCTGCTTGGTCCACTGGAAGGGCGTGTTGCCTGCCCATGCCCAGCCGATGGCGAAGTGCGGGAAGGTGGTCGGGCCGCCCCAGTCGTCGATGTGGGACATCATCTGCTCTGCGCGGCCGACGATTGCGTTCAGGGCCATCATCTCGTTGTAGGTGCCCTCCGGTCCGCCCTCTGCACTCGAGCCGTTGTCGCCGACGATGTAGAAGAAGAGTGTGTTGTCGAGTTCGCCAATGGATTCGAGCTGGGCCACGAGGCGACCGACTTCGTGGTCGGTGTGCTCGGCGAAGCCGGCGAAGGTTTCCATCTGTCGCTCGAAGAGTCGCCTCTGGTCGGCGGACATGTCATCCCACGCGGGGATCTCCGCCGGGCGAGGCGTCAGCTTGGTGTCGGCGGGGATGACGCCGAGCTTCTTCTGGCGGGCGAAGGTTTCTTCACGCAGCTTGTCCCAGCCGCCGGCGAACTTGCCCTTGTACTTCTGGATCCACTCCTTGGGGACGTGGTGCGGGGCGTGCGTCGCGCCGGGCGCGTAGTACAGATAGAAGGGCTTGTCGGGCGTAAGGGACTGCTGGGCGCTGACCCAGTTGATCGCCTTGTCGGTCATGTCGGTGGTGAAGTGGTAGCCGGGCGTCTGCGGGGTCTCGATGCGCGTGACACCGTCGAAGATGGCGGGTGCCCACTGGTTGGTTTCGCCGCCGATGAAGCCGTAGAACTTGTCGAACCCCGAGCCGGTCGGCCAGCGGTCGTAGGGACCGGAGACCGACACCTCCCACGGCGGGGTTTCGTGATACTTGCCGAACGCGGCGGTGCTGAACCCGTTCTGACGGAGGATCTCGGCGAGGGTCGTCACGCTTGGCGGACGGATGCCGGTGTTGCCCGGGAATCCGGTGGCGAGTTCCATGATCGCGCCGGCGTTGTTGACGTGGTGGTTGCGACCGGTGAGCAGGGCGACGCGCGTGGGGCTGCAGAGCGCGGTGGTGTGGAAGCGGTTGTACTTCAACCCGTTGGCGGCCATGCGCTCCAGCGTGGGCATGTGGATGGGGCCGCCGAACGCGCTGCTGTGACCGAAGCCGATGTCGTCGATCAGGACGATGACAACGTTGGGCGCCCCCTTGGGCGCGGTGACTTCGAACCTTGGCGGGGCCTTGGCGTTGCGGGCATCCATCTCGGTGATGGGCTCGACCTTCGGCTCCGGGATCGGGAGAACCGTGCGATCGAGGCCTTGTGCCGAGGCGGCCGGCGCGATGAACAGCGCGGCGAGGGCGGCGAGGAGGACGAGTCCGGCGGTTGAGCGCTTCATCTGAAATCCTGGAAGATGGATCAATCTGGGCCGCGGCCCGCTACGGATGCGGCGGGATCATCTGAACCGCGGTGTGCAAAGTCTAACCGAACTCTACAGACATCTACAGCAAGGCTTGGAGGCGATGTCGGCATCCGGGAAAGCCTGTTTGCTTCATTCCCGATTCAGACCGCGTGCGGAGCTGGCGAGCGGGCCTTGAGTTCTCTAAGTATCTGTTGTTACTTGGTTTAAGCGGATTGCCCGTTGGCCTTGGTTGTGCGATCGACGACCAGTTTGAACGATTTTCTCGTGAAAACTGACGATCGGATCCCGGCGATGGTGGCGGTCAGGGCTTGGCCGCGCCCGCCCATCGTTCCAGGATCGCGGCGTTGTTTCGGAAGTCGATCCGCGTGTCGCTGCTGTCCACAAACTTGTCGTTGCGGAAGTACAGGAACGTCACGAAGAGGTCCCTGCGATTCTTCTCATCGTGGAATGCCTCGACCTTCCACTCCTCGATCGTCGCGCCGCCGAGTTCCGAGGCGCCGAGCTTGACCTTGTTGCCGGACTTGAAGGAGTCGAGGACTTTCTGCTTCGGCTCGCCGACCCTGGCCGCGGCGTGGGATTCGCGCACGGCGACCATGTCCTTCTTTGAAACTTCCGCGGCGGACTTGGACCCGCATCCACCGAGCGTCGAAGCCGCGATCGCGGCGACAATCAAACCAGTACGCAGCATCTGTGCATCTCCATGCCCGAAGGCTTACTTCCGCTTCATGATCTCGGCGCGCTTCTTGTTGTATTCATCCTCGGTCAGCAACCCCTTGTTGCGGGCATCCTCAAGGTCCTGGAGTTCCTGCCCGGTTGTTGTCGTGCGGGCCTCGACCTTGGTCGAACTGCCGCAGCCGCTCGCAAGCGAGCACATCGCGATCACGAAGCTCGCCGCGACGACTGTCGCCGAGCGGGCGACCACTTTCTTGTTGGACATTCACTTCTCCTTTGGCTGCGGCGCAACCGCCGACTTCACACATCTGAATCCCAGGTGAGACAATCCGGTATCCGGCGGGCACGCCATACGTGCGCTGGGGCGGTAACTTGCGCAGTAGGAATCGTTGCAGAGGAACGACCCGCCGCGGTGAACGAAGGTCACCGGCGAGTGCGGGTTGCGAGGGTCATGGCTGGACTTGGGTCCGGTGGGATTGGCCGCGACACCGTTCGCCCCGAGTTCGAGTTGTCGCTGCGCGTAGGTATCCGGCCGGTAGAGGTCGCTGCACCACTCCCAGACGTTGCCGGCCATGTCGTAAAGGCCGTAGCCGTTGGGGGGGAAGGACTTGACGGGCGCGGCGCGGGCGAAGCCATCCTCGGCGGTGTTCTTCTCGGGGAAGTGACCGTCCCAGATGTTGCAGCGTGCGGGGCTGACGGGCTCATCGCCCCAGACGTTGACTTTGCCTTCGAGACCGCCGCGGGCGGCGAACTCCCACTCCGCTTCGGTCGGCAGGCGTTTGCCGGCCCACTTGCAGTAGGCGACGGCATCTTCGTGCGCGATGTGGACAACGGGCAGATTGTCCTTGCCGTCGATGGCGCTGCCGGGGCCGTCGGGGTGCTGCCAGTTTGCGCCCGTCACCCACGACCACCACTGCTCGTAGCCGCGGAGATCGACGGGATGGTCCGGCGGGGTGAAGACGAGCGAGCCGGGGAGCAGCATGTCGTCGGGGGGCTTGGGGGTTCCTTCGGGAACCTGCTTCTTGAGTTCTTCCCAATCGACGGGTCGCTCGGCGACGGTCTTGTAGCCGGTGGCATTGACGAAGGCGCGGAACTGCGCGTTGGTGACTTCCGTTGTATCCATCCAGAAGCCGCTGACGCGGACTCGATGGATGGGGGCTTCATCCGGGCGCGCGAGTGGATCGGTGCTGCCCATGCTGAACTCTCCGCCGGGGATCCAGACCATTCCGGGGGGGGCGGCGGGCGCGGGGGGGGTTGGCGCGGGCACTGGTTGTGCGGTGGGCGTCGTGCCTGCGGGGGGAGTGGCGGCGACGGTCAAGATCGCGGCAGCGCGACCGGCGGTCATGCAGCATTCGGGGAGTGCGTGGGGCCTGCCGGCGGGCTTGTGCTTTGTAGCGGTGGCGGCAAACCCGATGCAGGGGATGATCGCGGTGGCGGCCACGAGGAGAACGACGTGCTTCCACTGCATCTGCATCGGCTCCCGGCGGATCCGGTTGCGTCATCGCGGCATCATCGGCCCCACGAACGGGCCGTCCACGCGGAGAGAGTAGCCGCACCACGATCGGTTGAGCATGAAGAGTTGCCGTGTGCCGCAGCAGTGCATTTGCCGGGCGCGCCCAAGAAAGGTGGGGAAGCGACAATTCTGCATTGGTCGCGTTGCAGAATCAATCGCCTCAGGAGTGCCTGGAAGGGAAGCGGCTACCGCTCAAGGCGGAAGGAGCGGATGTGGGCCTGGCCGCGGCGGGGCTCGCCCGAGAGCTGGATGCCGAGATTGCGGACTGCCTGCATGTCGATGCGGAAGCCGCCGGACTGGCTGCCAAAAAAGGGCTGTCGGAGGAGACCGACGATGGGGAGCCGGTAGGTCTCGACGGCTCCGGTGCCGAAGAGGGGGATGGAGACATAGGCCTCGGCATCGTCGCCGGCGGTGGTGTCGAAGGTGGGTGTGGAGGGCGGGGCCGCGCCGGCCTCGGCGAGGACGATGTTGACCTGAAGGCCCTTGGGGATGAGGGCTTCGAGCACGATGGTGGAGTAGCCGTCGAGATCGGTGGCGAAGGCGGGGCCGCGATCAAGCGCGGAGGCCTTGGGGCCGAAGAGGTTGATGCCCGCGCCGTACTGGGAGCCTGCGTCGTAGGTGAGGAGGATGCCCGGCTCGGTGCGCGTCCAGGACATGGTGGCATCGGGTGCGCCCCAGAGCTCGGGCTGCTGGGTCCATTCGCCGAGCAGATCGAGCGTCGGCGCGCGGCCGGGGTGCTGGCCGGGGGTGTAGGTGACGGCCTTGCGCTTGGGGAGCTCGGTGGGCATCGCGCGCGTGGTGGAGGCGTGCAGCGCGTGGACCTGCGCGTTGGCGGACTTCATCGCGGCGAGAAGCTCGGTGTATGGGTTGTTGTGGATGTCCACGATTCCGTAGTTGGAGTCTTCGCCATCGAAGCGGCCCTGCGAGGATTGGTCGCTGAACTCGAACCAGTGGGAGGCGATGACATAGGGAACGGTGGCGATGTCGGTCACGAGCGCGGCGTAAGACGCGGCGCGGTCTGCCTGGGTTTCGAGGATGGCGCCCGCGCCGCGTGAGTTGGGGTTGCCGCTGGTGTTCTGGCGGGCGCGCCAGGAGAACTCTGTGTGCATGATGGGCTTGCCGCCGAGGACCCAGAAGCGTGTCAGGGTGTTGACATCGGCGCGGTTGCCGAAGATGTACTGGTTGAGCGACATGACATCGCAGTACTTGCCGCAGGCGCGGATGACGGCATCGGGCGCGTTGCCGGGGATCCGGGTGCCGAGGATGAGGATGCCGGGCATCTCGGCGCGGACGATGCGCGTGGTGGTTTCGTAGAAGCGCTCGGCGAGCGTGGCGGTGAAGGCCTCGCGGTCGGCCATGACGGCGGGGGAGGAGCAGCCCATGAGGTAGGGCGCGGAGATGTCCTCGAAGCGCTCGACGGTGCGGAGATACGCCGCGGAGAGCGCGGCGGGGGTTTCGTGGCGGGCCTTGAGGAACTCGAGCGCCTTGATGCGTCGGATGTCGGAGGCGGGGAGTTCGAAGGCCTGCTCGAGGAGGGTGTAGGTGGGGATGTCGTCCCATCCGGATTTGCCGTACCAGGGCATCTCGTTATCGAGGAAGACGCCGAGGATGCCGCGGCGGTGCTTGATCTTGTCGCGAGCGATGCGGAGATTGGCGAGGATGGTGGATTCGAAATCGGGGAGGAGCGGGCTGAGGCAGCGTGTGGGCTCGTGTCCGACGAGGTAGAGGACGTGGGTTGCGTGGAGACCGGGCGCGGTGGGGATGTCGGGGGAGCTCCACGCGCCGAGGGTGTTGAAGCCGTGATCGGTGAGGAGGGTGGTGACGTGCGCGGCCCAGTCGCTGATGCGGCCGTTGAACTGGGTGGGGACGGGGTTGTAGAACGATGTTCCGGGGCGCGGGGCGTAGGGCTCGGCGCTGATGTTGTTGACGCCGAGAGAGTAGAAGCGAGTTCCATCCGGGGCCTGGAACCACCAGACGCCGCGGTCGTCCTTGACGACGGAGTAGCGAGCCTCGGGCGGCGCCTCGCCGGCGTGGACGGGTGCAGTGGCCGGGAGGAGGAGGGCCGCGACGGCGAGGATGGCGACGATGAGCGTGGATCGATTCATGGGCATCCCTGGAACCAGAACCCGAGGTATGAGAAGATGTCGGCGACGTTGATGCCGTCCTGCTCGTTGAAGTCGGCGCGCGGGTCGCCGGCGAACCATGCGGCGAGGAAGGAGAAGATGTCGGCGACGTTGACGCCGTCGGCTCCGTTGAAGTCGGCGGGGCAGACGACCGGGTTGCCGGGGGTTGCGTAGTCGAAGGTGACATCGTCCAAGAAGGCGGAGCCTGCGCCGGTGCCGGTCTGCACGAAGACGAGGGCGATGCGGGCGGTGGCGGTGTTGGGTGGCGCGGTGGCGGTGATGGATGCGGGGATGGCGGTATCGAGCGGGGAGGTGTTTGAGATCGCGGTGACTTCCTCAAAGCCGATCTGCTGGCCGAAGCGGTTGTTCCACTCGATCTTGAGGACGACGTGGTTGCCCGGGAGGAGGCGGGAGACCTGGGTGTGGCGGGCGACGACGGAGGCGGACCACTCCTGGCCGGGGGATGCGGGGAGGTCCTGGAAGACGCCGCTGTAGTAGGGTCCGTTGCCGGCGATGCCGAAGAGGCGTGCGCTGGATTGGCCGGTGATTGGGTTCTCGGCGGAGCGCTGTGCGTTGCCGAAGGTCTGCCAGCTTGCCGGGGCGGCGGGGCCTGCCGCGCCGGCATCCTCGAAGCCGGGATTGAGCAGGAGGACATCGCGCATGTAGACGCGGACCCAGTCGACGAGCATGCTCTTTGGGAAGACGGTGGAGGCGTTGGGATTGCCGGGGAGGTGGCCGCCGACGGCGAGGTTGAGGATGACGTACATCGGCTCGTGGGGGAAGTTGGACGTGGTTGTGTGGCGGAGGATGCCATCGACGAACCAGTCCACGCGGTTGGGGGACCACTCGAGCGCGAAGTTGTGGTAGCCGGTTGTGAAGTTGGGGCCGGTCCAGGTGATGCCGTAGGACATGACGTTCTGGACGGTGCCCCAGTGCTGGGTGAAGTAGACGGTGTTGGGATTGCTGCCGATGAGCTCCATGATGTCGAGCTCGGGGGGCCAGGCATCGGTGCTGGGGAGGAGCCAGAACGCGGGCCAGTATCCCTGGCCGGCGGGGAGGATCATTCGGGACTCGAACCGGCCGTATTGCTGATCGTGATGGCCGCGCGTGTTGATGCGGGCGGAGATGTAGTTGCGTCCGCCGTAGGGCTGGTCATCGGCTTCGATCTTCAGGACGCCGTTGCCGACTGTGGCCTGCTGCGGGCGATAGAACTGGAGCTCGCTGTTGTAGGGCCAGGCGATGTTCTCGGCATTCCACTTGGAGGGATCGAGCGTGGCGCCGGTGAACTCATCGGACCAGACGAGCCGCCAGCCCGTGCGCTCGGGGGACTGGGCGAGGGCCGGCGCGGCGATGGCAAGAGCACACGCGAGCGCGGCGGCGGCGGGGATGCGGTGTGTCGAGAGGATTGTCCGGTTCAAGCTGCTCCTCCCTTTCTTGAAGCCGCGGGGGCGGTGACGGCGGTGCGCACGACGGGCGTGCCGGGTTCGTCGGCGCTGTCGGGCGCGAGCGCTGCGCCGTTGGTTTTGATGACCTCGCTGTACCAGCGAGCGGAGTCCTTGAGCGTGCGCTTCTGGGTCTGGAAGTCGACGTGGATGAGGCCGAAGCGCTGCTTGTAGCCCTCGGCCCATTCGAAGTTGTCCATGATGGACCAGTGGAAGTATCCGTCGATCTTGACGCCGTCGGCGATGGCCTTGCGGAGCTGGAGGAGGTAGCGGCGGGTGAAGTCGATGCGCTGCGGGTCGCGCACGCATCCGTCGGCATCGACGATGTCGATGTTGGACATGCCGTTCTCGGTGATGACCATGGGCAGGCCGTAGCGCTCGTGCAGGAGGCGAGGGCCCCAGTAGAGGGACTCGGGGTGGATGGGCCAGCCGAAGGCGGTGACGGGCGCGCCGGGGGGGAAGGGGACATCGACGCCCTTGCCGTCATCGCCGGCGCGGACGGTGGACCCGGAATAGATGTTCACGCCGAAGAAGTCGAGGGGCTGGCAAATGGTCTGCATGTCGCCATCGCGGATGGGCGGGACATCCTTGCCGAAGAGCTCCAGGCCGTCGGCGGGGTAGTGTCCCTTGCAGACCGCATCGCCGAACCAGGTGTTGTTCCAGACGGTCTTCTGGGTGATGGTGAACATGGCGGCGCGGGCGGCGGCGATGTCCGCGGCGGAGTCGGTCGCGGGGCAGACGATGTGGCCGACGGGCGCCCAGCCGATGCTGAGCTTGCGGCGTGCATGTGCGCGGAGGGCCTGCACGCCGCGGCCGTGGGCGAGCAGAGTGTTGTGAGCCGTGAGGAGGCAATCGGCGGTAGAGAGTCTGAGGCCGGGGGCGTGCTTGCCGTCGGCGTGGCCGAGGCCGATGTAGACCTGGGGCTCGTTGAGGGTCATCCAGTGGACGACGCGGTCGGAGAGTCTGTCGGCGAGGAGTCCGGCGTACTCGGCGAACCAGTCGGCGATATCGCGATTGAGCCAGCCGCCGCGACGGTAGAGGGCGGTGGGCATGTCCCAGTGAAAGAGCGTGACCCAGGGTTCGATCCCGGCGTTGAGGAGGGAATCGATGAGGCGGTCGTAAAACTCAAGGCCGGCCTCGCTGGGCGTGCCGGTTCCATCGGGGAAGATGCGGGGCCAGGAGATGGAGAGGCGGTAGGCCTGGAGGCCGATGGAGCGCATGAGCGCGACATCGTCGCGGAAGCGGTGGTAGTGGTCGCAGGCGGTGTCGCCGGATTCGCCCTGGTGGACCGCGCCGGCGCGTTTGCAGAAGTCATCCCAGACGGATGGCCCGCGGCCGCCGGCTGTTGCTCCACCCTCGACCTGATAGGCGCTGGATGCGGCACCCCATGTAAACCTTGAAGGGAACGTCATGCCCGTACTCCTGCGCGGATCATTCCTTGACCGCGCCGCTGGTGAGACCGGAAACGAAATCTTTCTGCAGCAGCAGAAAGAGCCCCAATACGGGGGCGACGGAGAGAAGCGTGCCTGCGATCTGCAGGCCGTAGTCCTGGTAGTAGACACCCTTGAGCTGAGCGACGGCGACGGAGAGAGGGAACTTCGCCGCGGATTGAAGGACGATCTGTGGGTTGATGAAGTTGTTCCACACGCCGAGGAAGGTGATGAGCATGAACGCGCTGATCATCGGGCGGAGGAGGGGGATGGCGATGAGGGCGAAGATGCGGAGCTCGCCGCAGCCGTCGATGCGGGCGGCCTCGAGGAGCTCGCTGGGGACGGAGCTGCGGGCGGCCTGGCGGAAGAGGTAGACACCGAATGCGGGCGCGGCGGCGGGGATGATGAGCCCCCAGAAGGAGTCGAGCATGTTGAGGCGGAAAAGGAGCTGATAGCCGGGCGCGAGGAGGAGGGTCGGTGGGACGATGACCAGTCCGAGGACGAGCGCGAGGATGAGGGGCTTCAAGCGGAGCTCGTAGCGCGCGAGGGCGAAGCCCGCGGCAGCGCACAGGAGCGTGGCGAGGAGCGCGGTGACGGAGGAAAGGAAGAAGGAGTTGAGCAGCGCGCGGAGGATGGAGGTGTCGGCGAAGAGGTGGCGGAAGTTGTCGAGGGTGAGACGATCCCACGCGATTCCGAGGAAACCGTCGCCGCGGGGGAGGAAGGCGGAGCCGAAGAAGTCCTGGTTGTCCTTGAAGGCTCCGCAGATGAGCCAGATGAAGGGGACGAGCATGACCGCGGCGCCGACGTAGAGGACGGCGTAGCGGGCGGTTGAGGCGAGCGCGGCGGTGGTGCGAGGGTGGGTCATGCCTTGGCCCTCCGCGCGGGGTCGGCGCCGAGCTTGCGCTGCATGAGCGTGAAGACGATGAGGATCATCGCCAGGAGCCAGCCGACCGCGCTGGCGTAGCCGAGGTCGCCCTGATCAAAGCCCATCTGGTAGAGGTACATGACGACGGTGAGGCCGCGGTTGTCGGGGCCGGCGGTGCCGTTGAGCAGGACGTAGGGGAGCTCGAAGAGCTGGAAGCTTCCGACGATGGAGAGGAGGATGACGAAGGTGCCGACGGGGCGGATCTGCGGGACGATGACATGGATGAAGCGTCGCCAGGGGCCTGCGCCGTCGATGGTTGCGGCCTCAAGGAGGTCGCGCCGGACATTCTGGAGCGCGCCGAGGAAGTAGACCATGTTGAAGCCGACGTACTGCCAGAGAGAGGCGACGATGAGGGCGGGCATGACATAGAGCTGCAGCCACGGGAAATCGAGGTCCCAGCCGATGGCGGAGTGGAGCAACTGGTTCACGAGGCCGGTGCGCTTCTCGAACATGACGCCGAAGATCATGGCGACGAAGACCACGCCGACGAGGACGGGGGCGAAGAAGACGGTGCGGAGGAACGCGCGGCCGCGGAGACCGGGGCGGTCGAGCAGGAGCGCGAGCCCGAGGGCGAGTGGGATCTGGATGAAGACGCTGCCCGCGGTGAAGATGAGCGTGTTGAGGACCGCGCGCCAGAAGAGCGGATCGGCGAGGATGTGCCGGAAGTTGGAGAGGCCGACGAACTCGTGGTGGGCGGGCCCGAAGGTCTGCTGCACGGAGAGCGCGACGGACTGGAGCATCGGGTAGATGAGGAAGGTGAGGGAGATGAGCAGGAAGGGCGCAAGGAGCACCCAGGGCGCAAGGCGGGCTGAGGAGGGGGATGCGCCGCTCATGAGCCACCGCCTGCGGGTTCATGGGTTGGGGCGGGGACTTCGGGACGGGCGAGGAAGACGTTGCGGCCGATCTGGGTGCGGACCTGGTCCTCGGCGGCGCGGAGGAGTTCCATCGCGCGGGGCTCGAGGTCTTCGGGGCGGAAGCGGCCCGTGGATTCGGCGTAGGCGGCGAGGGACATGACGGCGGTCTGCACGCGGAGCTTGGCGAGGGTGTTGTAGGGAGAGCTGGTGCGCGCGGGGACATCGGGGGCGAGGTTGATGTAGTCGCGGCCCTTGCGCTGGTCGGCGAAGTAGGTATCGGGCTGGTCGAAGACGGGGTCGCTCCAGAAGCTGGAGACGGGGGTGATGATGTCGCCTTCCACGTACATGCTGCGGGCGAGCTCGGGGGAGATGTAGAGGCGTTTGGCGAGTTGCCAAAGGTCATCCTGATTCGGCGCAGTGCGGGCGATGCCGAGCATGGTGCCGCCCCAGACGCTGGTGCGGCGGCCGTTGCGCTCCCACGCGGGGAGGGGCATGAGCTTCACCTTGCCGGAGAGCTGCGGGATCTCGTTCTTCCAGATGTTGCACATCCAGTCGGGCATGAACGCGGCCAGGACGTAGCCCTGGGCCTTGAGCTGATTGCCGCTGGAGGTGAAGTCGGGCGCATCGGCGGCGATGCGAGCCGGGCCGTGGCACCATGACACGATGGTGGAGATGACGCGCGCGTTGGTGGGCGTGGCGATGCGAACGGATTCGGAGTCGTCGAAGAAGCCGCCGCCGGCCTGAAGGAGGAGGAGCTCGATGAAGTCGTCCTTGTCGGTCCAGAGGTTGAGCAGGTAGCGGGCGGGCTTGGCGTCGCGGCTTGCGCCGGGCTCGTGCATGAGTGGCGAGAGCAAGCGGATGAAGTCTTCCCACGTCTCGATGGCGGAGACGTCGATGCCCGCGGCTTCGACGATGTCGGCGCGGTAGGCGAGCATGACGGGGTGGACATCGTGCGGAAGGCCGAAGATCCGGCCGCGAGAGGTCCATGGGCCGAAGGAGGGCGGGTTGATCTGACCGAGGAGGCCTTCATCGCGGAGCCGGTCGGTGAGATCGACGAATCCGACGCTCTCAAGCGGTCCGATGAAGGCGCGGGCCGCGACGCGTCGTTCGGCCTCGATGAGTTCGGCCGTGGGAGACTCGGCGAGGAAGCCCTGGAGCATCCGGCGTTCGAGCGCGGGGAAACTCATCAGGGTGATCTGTGGACGCTGGTCATCGGGCCATGCGGCGACGATGGGGTCGTAGAGTTGTTTGTGGAGTCGGGCGAAGGTCCACATCTGCACGCCGCGGGGCGCTGGGGCGGGGAAGGCGGCGAGGGCGATGGTGGACAGGACCGCGGCAAGGGCGATGGTCCACACGCCCGCGGAGGCGGGTGTGCCGGATGCGGTTGTGCGTTTGGTCCCGCCCGGGTCGCTCATGAACGCGTTCCATTCCCTTCGGGCGTGCGCCCGGAATCAGCAAACAGATGAGGGTGCGGGCGTAGATCGTGTTGCGATCAGGGTTCCATAGTAAAGTCGAGCGGGGACCAGAGGACGGCCTTGGTGCTTTGGCCGGTGGTTGTGTCGACGAGCTTTGTGTATTCGAACTGTTCGACGTGCCCGTCGGCGAAGCCGATGTTTGTGCCGCCGCGGAGCGCGTTGGGGTCGCCGGCGCGCTTGGGGTGGCGGTAGTACGGGAGGTAGGACTTGGGGAATGCTCCGCCGCTCTCGGGGGCGAGGGTGATGTAGTTCTGATTCGGGAAGGCGAATGCGCCAAGGCCCTGTCCGCCGCCGAACCGGCGGCCGGGGGTTCCGTAGTAGCCGACCTGGCCGATGGCGAACCAGGTGGTGGCGACGGAGGTGTCCTCGGAGGGGAAGGTGCCCCAGGCCTCGGACATCAGGAGTGTGGCGGTGGGGAAGTTGACGCTGGTATCAAAGGCCTTGCCGAGCTGGCTCTCGCCGGCGACGACGGCGTTGGAGCCGGGCGGGAAGGTCTGCGGGGGTCCGCCGCCGGTGCCGGCGCGCCAGCTGCCCGCGCTGGCAGCCCAGAAGTTCATGCTGTAGGAACGGCCGGCGGAGGGGTGATTGGGACACTCCATCACGCCGCCGCCTACGGTGTTGTTCTTGATGTTCCCCGGAAGCAGGTTGGAGGCATCCATCTGCGGGAGGTACTGGCCGATGCGGGTTTCGTCGTACCAGATCTGGTTGATCTTGCCGGTCTCGGGATCGGGGATGGCCTCGAGGATGGGCGGGAACTTGCCGCGGTAGTCGCCAGCGTAGACGAGCTGGGCGGTGACGAGCTGGCGGAGGTTGGTCTTGCACTGCACATCCCGGGCGGCATCGCGGGCTTTGCCCAGCGCGGGGAGGAGCAGGCCGACGAGCAGCGCGATGATCGCGATGACGACGAGCAGTTCGATGAGCGTGAAGGCGCTGGGGCGGCGCTGGGACTCGCGATGCTGGTCGATGTCACTGCGGGTAGCCATGTGATTGCTCCGGAGCTGAAGTGGCAACACACGGAACGCGTGACCGTTCCGGACGGTGTGGGGGTCAGGGCTTGGCGTGGACGGGCACGCGTGTGCCGTCGGGGAGGACGGAAAAGCGGTCGGCGCAGGGACGCGCTGTGGTGCGGTTGATCTCGAGCATGGTGGGCCGGACCTGCCTGAGGTGGGACTCGGCCTGACCGAGGAGCGCACGGGTCAGCCAGAGCGCGGCCTCCTCGCCGAGCATGCGGGCATCCTGGCAGACGGCGGTGAACGGGGGCCAGGTGTGGTGGCGGATATCGCTGTCGTCGAACCCGACGATGGAGAGCTCGGAGGGGATTTCGATCTCGAGTTCCTGGCAGCGTCGCATGGCGCCGAGGGTCGCGAGGGGATCGGTGAAGAAGATTGCGGTGGGCGGGTTGGGCATGCCCATGATGCGGTTGACCGCGGCGGCCCCGCCCTCGAAGCTGGCGACGATCTCGAAGATGAGATCGGGGTCGAGGGGGATGCCGTGCTCGGCGAGGGCATGGGCGTAGCCCTCGCGGCGATCGCGATGATCGGTATCGGGGACGTTGTGGACAGCGCAGGCGATGCGGCGGTGGCCGAGCTGGATGAGGTGCTCGACGGCGCGGCGGCTGTCGTCGCGGGAATCGCAGCAGATGAAGTTGACCTTGGGGTCTTCGAAACGGTCGGCGACAACCACGGAGGGGAAGCCTTCGGCAGCGATGGCCTGGCAGACGCCGCGGGTGGATTCGAATGTCCGCAGGACGACGCCGCGGAGCCCTTTTCGCATGAAGAACTGGGTATAGGTTTCCTCTGCGGACTTGTCGCGCTGGAGGTTGACGAGCTTGACATCGAACTTCTGCTCGTTGACGCCGCGGAGGATGCCGGTGAGGAGGGCGGAGTCGAACGCGCCGTAGTCGGCCTTGACGGGGGCGGCGGGGTAGACGAGCCCGATGACGGTGGTCATGCGCTTGCCGACGGCTGGGGCATAGCCGCTGCGGTTGGCGGCGGCGACGACGCGGTCGCGGGTGGAGGGATCCACACCGGGGTGGTTGTTGAGCGCGCGGGAGACCGTGGCGACGGAAACCTTGGCGAGCTTGGCGATCTGCCGGACTGAAGACATGTGGAGGACTCCCCTTTGCCAACCGGAAGCGTGAAGCCGAAGCTGATCGAGAAGCCCGCGGGCGCCGTCGGCTTGGACGGCGCCCGTGGGACATTCAGAGGTGTTATGGGCAGCCAGCGAACCAGGCGGCAAGGAAGGAGAAGATGTCGGGGACGCCGACGGAGCCGTTGTTATCGAAGTCGGCGCGGCATTCCTCGATGCCGTCGCAGGAAGCGGGCTGGCAGGTGGAGTTGCTGCCGAGGAACGTGCCGCCGAGGGCGGTGCAGGTGGCCTCCTCCGTCACGACGCACTCGCCGGTGCTCGGGTTGCAGCAGGCGCCGGGGCCGGATGGGCCGCCTTCGCCGGTGAACTCGACATCGTCGAAGTAGACGGCCGTATCGAAGATGAGCTGAACCGGGTCGAAGGTGAAGGACTGCACTGCGATCACAAGGTTGCAGCTCGCCGCGCCGGCGGGGGCAACGGCGGTGAGTGTGAACTGCTGATACTCGTCGGTCAGCGAGTTCTGGATGGCGGTGTTGAGGGCAAACTGGTCGCCGATGAAGCCGCCGACGGCGTCCTTCCACTCGATGCGATACTCGACACCGTTGTTGACATTGCCCGCACGCCGCGCCCAGAGGCTCAGGGTATAGCTCACGCCGGGCTGGATTGCGCCGATTGGCTGCTGAACACCGGCAAAGGCGTTGCCATCGCCCGAGACGGAAACGAGGAGGGCGGCGGACCCGGAGCGGGGCGCGACGAGAGAGGCTTCGGCGGCGAGAACAGAGGTGGGCGGACCGCCGAAGAAGGCGGTCCAGCTTCCGAGGGACGGCGGGACGTCGTACTGGATGGCGCCTTCGAAGCCGGGGTTGCCGACCGGGGTCTGGGCGAGGGTTGTGCCGCCGAGACAGGCGACGACCGCGACGGCCAACGTGGTGAAGAAGTTGCGACGCATGCTTCGATCTCCGTGAAATGCCGTAAAGGAAGGATGGTGAGGAACGAGCCTGGCGGATCGCTCCGGGGGCGTGTGAACAGGGAGAAGGTACCACGGATGAAACGATCGTGCAACTGTTTCATGCACCTTGTGAACGGGCTTTCTGGGCGAATTTCCGCAACTTCTGCTGGGACAATGGGATAGATCGGCGGTCATCGGATTTCGAGTGGGAATGTTCATGAAACTGTTGCAGCAACGTTCCGTGCGTGTTACCTTGGGGACATACGGCGACACGCCCCCCGCCCCCCCCCCACTTCGATGGGGTACGGAGGCACGCCGCGGAGAGAGGTTCAGTTTCCACCCGTGCTGAGACTCTGGTGAGTCCCTCGCGCGAGGGGATCAGTCAAGAGGAGAGAGAACGATGAAGAGTATGACTGCGGTGTTGTCGGCCGGGTTGCTGCTGACTGCAGCGGCGCACGGCGCGACGGTGAACGTTGGAGATTCGACCGCCCCGTGGCTGGGTTTCATGAACGTGTACGACCTGGGCGGGGGCTTTATCTTCCCGAGCGGCTGGGACCCGGCCGACCTGACGGCAACGTTTGACGATACGAACAACAAGCTCACGCTTTCGCCGAACACGATCGGCGACCCGGACCCGTTCTGGTACATCGGCGGCGGCGGGCCCGGCGCTCCGGGCAACAAGATCATGGAGGCCAACCTGTATCAGCAGGTGGATGACGGCTCGCTGTCGGGCCAGCTCGTGACGTTCGAGGGCACGGTGCTCTCCAACACGTTTACGTCGGCGCACGAGACGATCATCTTCATCCGTGACTTTGCGCCCGACTTCTCATCGTTCACCGAGAGCACCATCGTCGCGACGCCCGGGGCGTTCAGCATCAGCCTGCTCACCGAAGCTGATCCGCTTCGGCACGTGCAGTGGGGCTTCCAGACCACCGGCGTGAATGTGTGGATCACCGACACGGAGCCGTTCGGCAACGTGATGATCGCCACGATCCCCGCGCCGGGCGCGCTGGCGCTCCTGGGCCTTGGCGGGTGCGTCGCGCTGCGTCGCCGCCGCTGAACCGCGATCTGCCTCACAAACCTGCACCTCGTGAGCCTCGGCGAGAACTCTCGCCGGGCTCTTTTTCTTTGTGCAGCGAGGATCTCGCTGTCACAGCCGGGGGCTATCTTGATTGAGTACGTGCGCGGACGGCTGTCGCAGCGTCCCTGCGATTGCTCGAACCGCGACTCTCACCGCGAGCGCCTCATGGACTGGATGACGTGGTACAACTCGCTTGCCAAGCCCCAGTGGACCCCTGCGCCGGCGACGATCGGGCTGATCTGGCAGATTCTGTATCCGATCATCATTGTGACGTTTGGGTTCGTGTTCGTTCAATCCACACGGGGAAAGATGCCGCGGCGAGTGGCTGTGCCGTTTGCGATCAACCTGGCAGCGAATCTGGTGTTCACGCCGATCCAGTTCGGGCTGCGGAACCTGCCGTTGGCGAGCGTGGACATCCTGATCGTGTGGGGGACCATCGTTTGGATGGTATGGGCGGTGTGGCCGCATGCGCGGTGGGTGGCGATTGCGCAGGTCCCGTACTTCGTCTGGGTGACGATCGCGATGGTGCTGCAGTTGAGCATTACGGTGATGAACTGGTGATGATCATGCGGCGTCGCGGCGTTGCGGACTGATCGGTTCAATCGGCGGATCACAACGGTGTCTCGCGCGCGTGCCGCGAGAGGTGAAGAGTCCCTGCGCACTCCCGCGCGGGAGAGTGCCGGATTCGGCGGTTGAGAAGATGGACCGCGTGATCGACATCGACTCGCGGGCGATCGCCGAGGATGGGCCTCCGGAATCGGGTTGAATGGCATCGAATGAAATGCTTCGCAACAAAGCGGGTCCGTGCGCGGAACGGGCCCCTGAAGTGCGCCCGTCGCTGCGCTCGGGGCTTCTTGCGTGAAGCGAAGGGCTTGCACATTGGCCGCGCCACGCCGGGCAGACTGGGCCGAACCTCAGGGCAAGTTCGTCGGGACCAGCACGAGGTCAACCTGCTCGCGTGGCGGTGTACTCGGAGAAGACGCCGCCGATCACGACGCGCTTGACATCGCTGAAGCCGGCATCCCGCAGCGCTTGCAGGACACTGTCGGCCGGGAGGCACTTGTCGATTGTCTCCCAGTAGTACGCCCAGAGCTCGGGCGTTCGCGGCGCGAGGCGTTTGAACACGCCCAGCAGGCGGGAGAGGGTGCCGAGGTAGAGCCGGAGGAAGCCGCGGCCCAGCCGCGTGCGTGGACGGGTGATCTCGAGGATGCAGAGGCGACCACCGCCAGGCTTGAGTACGCGGTAGAACTCTCGGAACGCGGAGTTGAAGTCCTCGACGTGGCGCAGTGCGTACCCCATCGAGACGAAGTCAAAGGCCGCATCGGGCAGCGGCAATGCCTCGGCCGTTCCGGAAAGGGACTCGATCCCGAGGCGTTCCCGGGCTCGCCGCATCATCTCCGGGCTGGGATCGACTCCGACGAGGTATCCCTCGAGGCCGATGAGCGAGAGGGCCTCGCCCGCGACAAGGCCCGTACCGACGGCAACATCGGCAACTCGCATCCCGGGTTTGAGGCCGGCGCGCTTGAGCGCCTCGCGTCTGTACCACCGGCCGCTCCCGAGCGAGAGCCACCACTCGACGCGGTCGTAGTCCTGGGCGGTATCGTCGAATAGGGCGTTGAGGTACGGCCGCTTGCCTGTCGCCGTCGTATAGGCGCCGGGAATCGGCGGATGTGGTGCGAGAGCTTCGGGCCGGGCCGCCACGACATTGCTCGATGCTGGGGACCCAATCATGGCTGTGCTCCCGAACACGGCGATCTGACTTCCCATACTATACAAACTCGCGTCTCTTCCGCCTGGAACGGAAGGGAGACAGACCTGTTAGTACGAGCGAAACTGAGGTGCGCCGAGGCCGACCCGAGGCGACGTGAGGGAGCTGGAATGCCGAGTGTGGAGACGATGAACCGAGTGAAGAGGGTCATTCGGGCATGCCTGAAGGTGGATGAGCAGGTCGTCCTCGGGGACGCCATGCCGCTGGTCGGTGGCGAGTATGACCTAGATTCGCTGGATATCCTGCTCATCGTCACGGAGCTTGAAAAAGAGTTCGGCGTGAAGTTCAACGATGGTGCGATGGGGAAGGCGGCCTTCTCGAGTATCGCCACGTTGGCAGCGTTTATCGAGGGTCTGTCGCGGCCTGAATGACACGCAGAGGACCAGATCATGCTCACCACAGCTCTCGACAAGCTGCCGCACCGTGATCCGTTTCGGTTCGTTTCCAGCATTGTGGAGCTGGAGGTCGGGCGGCGCGGAGCGGGCGTGTGGCGGGTGGATGGGGATGAGGACTTCTTCGCCGGGCACTTTCCAGGGAACCCGGTGCTGCCGGGTGTGCTGCTGGCCGAAGCGCTCGCCCAACTGTCTGGGCTCGTGGCCTTTGCCGTGGACGATGTTTCGAGAGAACGAACCGCGCGTCTTGCGCAGGTAAACATCAAGTTCCTCGTCGGCGTGGTGCCCCCGGCCGAGGTCTGGCTGGAATCGGCGCTTGTGCGAGAGATGTCCGGTTTGTACCTGTTTGATGTGCGTGCGAAGCTTGATGACACGGTTGTGGCATCGGGGTCGCTCGTGCTCTCGGGCGAGGGTGCAGAGGGAGCCAGTCTGTGAACGTGCTCGGGCTCATCGCCGGGCATGTGGTGCTGGCTGTCGCCGCGCAGCCGATCGCAGCCTCCACCCCCCCGAGTGCCGACGCTTCCGCCCAGGAGACGGCGAAGCTCGCGGAGGAGGATCGGTTCGACAAGCGGTTGGAGGCGGTGGACGCGGCGATGGCCAAGGTGGTGGATCTTCGCGCAGACTTTGAGCAGCGACGACACACGCCGCTCCTGAAGAAGCCGCTGGTCTCAAAGGGGACGGTGTTGACCAAGGGGGAGCGGGTTCGGTGGGACACGGCGACGCCGCGGGCATCGACGCTGCTCATCGAAGGCGGGTTGATCCGGCTGTTTTACCCATCAGACCGTTTGGTGGAGGAGTATCCGGCTGGCGATGGCTTCAAGGACCTTGCGGGCGCGCCGCTGCCACGTCTGTCTGTGCTCAGGGAGCGATTCGAGGTCTCGCAGATCGCGGCCAGAGAGCTGGTCGCGAGCGAAGGCAATTCGATGCTGCTGGCGATACGATTGACGCCAAAGACCGATGCTCTGAAGTTGCACGTCACTGCGGTCAAGGTTTTGATCGATGAATCGCGGCCCGCGGCGACCAAGGTCGTGATGATCGATCCCGATGGCGAGGAGACTGAAATTGTGTTCAGCAATGTGAAGCTGAATGAGGGCGTACGGGACGACGAGATGGAGCTCAAGCTTCCGGAGGGAGTTCGGGTTTCGCGGCCGCTTGGAGATCTGGACGCCGCACCAGCTCGCCAGGAGGGCACATCGGCCACCGAGCCCGCAGCGGGCGGGGAGCAGCCCTGATGCTCGAGCAGACCTTTGTCCAGCCGCTGATGAGTGCCGCGAAAGACATGATTCCGTCATGGGTGTCCGAACTCGCGCCGCACGCGGCCAATTCTCGGGCTGTGCCGCTCGCGGGGGGCACGCGTGCGACGCTTGATCTTTATCACGGCGACGATGCGAGTATGGCAACCGCAGTCGTGGCAAACGCCATCGGGCTGTCGGCCGAGGGGCTGCGGGAGAGTGTCGCGGCGGTCTATGAGGCGGTGCTCGGCGCGATGAAAGAGAGCGGCTTCCAGCATCCGGTGCGGATGTGGAGCTTCGTCCCCGGCATCCACGATCGGCTGGCTGCGGGAATGGACCGGTACCGGCTCTTCAATCTGGGGCGCTACGACGCGTTTGCGAGGTGCCTGGGCGAACCCGCTTCGTTTGCGAACCTCTTGCCCGCGGCGACGGCGGTCGGGCATTTTCGTGACGACCTGGTGGTGTGCACGCTCGGACTGCGGAGGCCGGGCGTGGCGATCGAGAATCCGCGGCAGGTACCGGCATCCGCGTACTCGCGGGCGCACGGGCCGCGGCCGCCGTGCTTCGCGCGGGCAATGGTCGCACAACTGCCGATGGGGCCGCGGTTACTGGTATCGGGGACAGCGAGCATCCGCGGCGAGGACTCTGTACATTTCGGTTCGCTGCCCGATCAGCTCGATGAGACGTTTGAGAATCTGGACCGCCTGGTGCGGAGCGTAGATGGGGTGGATCGCTTTACTTTGAGAGGGGTGGAATCGGCTCGTGTGTACTTCCCTCGCGCGACGGATCGGGCGCTGTTGACGGCGGGGGTATCGAAGCGACTGCCGGAGTCCGCAATCACTGAGTTTGTGCCCGCGTTGATCTGCCGCGAAGAACTGCTGGTTGAGATCGAGGCGAAGCTGGCTCCCGAGCCATCGTGAGGGGCATTGCTCATGCGGCGCACGATGGAGCCCGGTTTGCAGTCGCGATGGCGGGAACTCCGCACAGATTCGCGAGTGATCGATGCGCTCTTGCGGCACGCGCGAGAAAGACCGGATGCGGAAGCGATTGGCGAGGTTGATGGTGGGGGGGCCGTCTGCACCTATGCAGAGCTCGCCCGGATGGCGGCAACCCGGGCAGCGCAGCTCGCTGATCGGGTCGAACCCGGGCAAGTGGTGATCGCGGTGCTCCCGGCGGGCGCGGAGTTCGTCGCGTGGTTCTGCGCGGCGATCGCCGCGGGCGTGCGGCTTCTTCCGATGCACACGCAGATCCCGGGGCCTGAGGCGCTGGCGATAGCAGAGCGATCCGCTGCTGTGGCGGCGGTTGTCGCGGAGGGCGTGGCGGCGGAGGTGGCGCTCGGACCCCTGGCCATGGAGATGAGCGGCGCAGCCCGGCTACGGAGTGGCGACACCGGAGAGTCGCAACAAGTGCCCGGGGGAGTAGTGCTCGGGTCGTCGGGAACGACAGGGTTGCCGAAGCTTGTGCTCCGGGAGAGTGCGGCGCTGGATGCGGACGCGGCCGGCATGATCGTGGGCATGGGCCTTACATCCGCGGACCGCGTGCTGTTCGCGACGCCGCTGAGTCACTCGTATGGCGTGGACGTGCTGGTCGGTGCGCTCGCTGCGGGGGCAGCCCTTCGCGTGGTGCAGCAGTTTGATGCCGAGTCCCTGGCAGCGGAGCTCGAACTGGGCGGCGCAACGGTATTGCCCGGCGTGCCTTTCATCTTTGAGGCGCTGGCGAGGAGGAAGCGCCGGCGTGATATCGCCCTGCGTTTAGCGCTTTCGGCGGGCTCACCGCTGTCGCCGCGGGTGCGAGACGCCTTTGAGGATGCGTGGGGCGTCGGAGTGGGGCAACTGTACGGCGCGACGGAGCTTGGCACGGTCGCCATCAACGCATCAGGAACAATGGGCTTTGATCCCACTTCGATTGGGCGTCCGCTTGCCGGCGTGAGCATGCGCATCGTCGATGCCGATGACCCCGAGCGAGAGTTGCCCTTGGGGCATGAGGGTCAACTGGCGGTGCGGGCCGGGTCCATGCTCACGGGTTACCTCGATGGCGAGATGCCGGCGATTGATGGGCACTTGCTCACGGGCGACCTGGCGAGAACCGATGAAAGCGGACGCGTGTGGATCACGGGTCGCCTCAAGCAGCTCATCGATGTCGGCGCGTACAAGGTGAATCCGCTCGAAGTGGAAGGCGTGTTGGCCACGCATCCCTCAGTGGCGGAGTGTGTTGTGGTGCCACTCGCGGCATCGGATACTCTGCAGAGAGTACGAGCGGTGGTGACACTGCGAGACGCGGCTCAGCCCGTGAGCCCCGAAGCTCTCCGGCAGTACTTGAGGGAGCGACTTTCGGCTATCAAGGTGCCGCGTATTGTGGAGATTGTCGAGAGATTGCCGAAGTCGCCGACTGGCAAGGTGCTGCGTGACAGGGTGTGAGTCAAGGAGAAGGGCAGTGACCATCCGACGAGTTGTCGCGCCCCTCGGAACGGCCGCCCTGAGTCTGCTCGGCGCGTGCGCGAGCAACTTGCCGTCGTACCCTCCGATGAGCGGCGCGGATGCGCTCGCGACGATCGCCGATCGTCAGGCATCGATCAGGACGATCTCCGCGGAGTGCGATCTCGACCTGACCGATGCAGATGGCCAGCGGATTGCGCTCGATGGCGTGCTCGTGGCCGAGTTGCCCGGGAGGGTTCGGCTGCGCGCGTGGAAGTTCGGGCAGGCAGTCTTCGACCTGACTCTCGTTGAAGGTAGGGTCTGGGTCATGATGCCCGACACCGGGCCTGCGGCGGGCAGATTCAGCACAGAGGCCATGCCCTCGCGACAGGTGAACGAGGCGATGAACCTGCTCGGCACTTCGTACTTTGGATCGGCGAGGGCGTCGGGGGGTGATGCGGTCACTCTGCGTGCGCGGGGGACCGCGTTCGGGCGAGATGATGTCGAGTGCGAGATCGACCGGCGAACCCTCACGCCGCGGCGTTTTGTCGTAGAAGGCGGTGACGACGTGCCGCGTTCAGAACTCACCCTAGACCGGTTCACGATGATCAGCGACACGGCGTGGCCCATGCGCATGCGACTGCGAAGCGGCACTGGCGAAGTCTTGCTGCGATTCCGTGAAGTTGAGCTCAACACCCAGGTGCCGACGGGCGCGTTCACTCCGCCTCGCCGGGCGAAGGCACTGCCATGAGCCGGCCCGTCAACCGGACTAGTGCCGGCGAGGGATTGGAGGGGCCGGGCGGATCTCGCCTAGGCAGCGTCGCCGCATGGGTGGCACGGCGATCCGCCACTCGCCCGTGGCACGTCCTGCTTCTGGCTCTGGTCGTTCTCGCGTGCTCGACCGTCTCGCTCAGCCAGCTCCGCATCACGTCATCCCTCTCGGCGATGCTCGGCACGGATTCGGCCGCCGCGGCGGCCATGGAGCGCGTCACGACCGAATATCGCATGGGTGATGCTCTACTGCTGCTGGTGGAGCTGCCAGCCGACAGGCCCGCCGATGATGCCGGCCGCGATGAGCTGGTTGCGTTCGCTACATCGCTGGAGCGTGCGCTGAAGGCCGATCCGGTGGCGGGCCCGCTCATCGCGCAGGTGCGGTTCCGTGAAGATCAGGATCTCCGTCGGTTTATGCATGAGATTATGCTGCCCGGTGGGGTCTTTTATCTCAGCGAGAGCGGCGCAGCGGAGCTGCTCCAGCGACTGGAGCCGGAGCGCATGCGCGAGCAGATCGCGCGCAACGAAGCAATGATCGGCGCTCCGGGTCCGGCGGGGATCGCACTCAGCGGCGAGCTCCTGCGTGACCCGTTGCGGCTGCTGGAGCTTGTACCCCAGAGGCTGCGTGGAAGTGGGAGCGGGAGCGGCGGACAAGCTGGACAAATCGCGAGCGACGAGGGCAATCCGGAGTTCTCGGAAGATGGTCGTGCGCTGCTGTTACACATCGGAGCATCGCACATCGGCAGTGACTATGAAGCGGCGGGGCGGCTGGTTGATGCGGTGGTGCGGTGTGCGGCAGCAGAGAACAGGGCCGGGCTACGGGTCGCGCCGGCAGGGTCAACGGCGATTGCGCGAGATTCCTCGCGTGTGATCCGTCGCGACTCGATCGTGAGTTGCCTCGTCTCGGTCGGGTTTCTCTACTTGCTCTTCCGGATGTTCTATCGGCGGTGGATCGCCGGACTGCTCATCGGCGGTGTCGCGGCGGTGGGGATGCTCGCAGGAATCGGCGCGCTCGCATTGGTGGTGCGGGAAGTATCGCCGCTCGCAGCGATGATCGCAGCCTTGCTCGCCGGGCTTGGCACCGATTACGGGATCCACTTCCTGTCGCACCACGACGGGTACCGGGCTCGCGGATTTGCGAGCGTCGATGCATCGGTCGAGACGGCGCGGCAGATGGCCGTACCGATCGGTACGAACTGCTTCACGAGCATTTTTGGATTCATCTCGCTGTGGCCGTCGCAGATCCAGATGCTGAGCGATTTCGCCGTGATGGGGGCCGCGGGGCTGATCGGCGCGTTGATCGCGGTGTTTGTGCTTATGCCGGCCGCGCTGGCCCTGCTTGATCGCGACGGCGTTGCGAGACCGACAGCCCGCGACACGGTCGGCAGGCTCACAAATGGGGTGGCGAGGTGGCCGCGGACGTGCATGGCATCGTCGCTGATGGTGCTGGGCGTGCTTGTGGTCGCCGCAACTGCCCAGGGCTCCGGGCCGCGATTCGAATCGGACCTGACAGTCTTGCATCCGCGGCCGAGTCCGGCGCTGGAGACGACCGCAGAGATCATCCGGCGATTCTCAACTCAGGGCGATCTGGTCCCGATCGAGGTACAGGCCGGATCACCGGCAGCGCTGGTGGCTGCGGCACACGAGACGGCTCGAGCACTGGATGCAGAAGAGTGTCGAAGCGCGGGCATGTCCGAGGTCATTGGTCTGCACATGCTGCTGCCGGACCCTCGGGATGCGGCTGCTCGCGCCGGGTTCCTCCGAGCGACGAATCCCG
Source organism: Planctomycetota bacterium (assembly GCA_023432465.1). Lineage (GTDB taxonomy): Bacteria > Planctomycetota > Phycisphaerae > Phycisphaerales > UBA1924 > JAHBXL01. The sequence goes on from JAEYUO010000139.1 coordinate 41,591, forward strand.
ACCATGTCATCGCATCGTTTGATGCTGCCATCGCCGAGAGCCTGTTCGAACCCGCCGCGTACCAAGAGTATCGACAGTTCCTGCGAGCACTGGTCTCGGCGGAGCGCGGGCCGAGCGTTGCAGATGTTCTGCGGTATCGGAGCCTCGCCGAGCGGGCCTTTCCCACGTCGAGCGCCGAGGAGACCAGCGAGCCGACCCGCACGGTGCTGATCGCTCGCTTCTCCACTCCATTGCACGACCGCGCACACAGGAAAGCCGCGATGGAAGCCATGAACAGCGCGGTGGCAGGTGTCAGCGGTGGGACGGCCACGGTTGCGGGCGTCGCGGCAGTCTCCCAGGAGTTGGAGGATGCCGCCCGGGTGGACCTGCCGAGGTCGATCGGGATCTCGCTCGTTCTGGTGTGTGGCTGGCTGATGCTGGTGTTCCGTCGTCCGCTGGACGTGCTGCTGGCGCTCACCCCGCTCACGTTCGCGGCGTGCGCCACGGTGCTGGTGTTGATCGCGACTGGGCAGAGGGTGAACCCGATTAACATGGTTGCTATCCCGCTGCTGGACGGCATCGCCGTCGATGCGGGCGTCTTCCTGGTCGCGGCCGCTCGAACACACTGCACGTCGCTTGCATCGTTGCGTGTGCACCTGCGCTCGACGGTTCACGCGGTCCTGTTGTCAGTTGGTACGACGATGACCGCGTTTGCAGCCCTCTGCTTCACACACACGCCAGCCATCCAGTCGCTTGGCCTCGTATCGGCGATAGGCATCGCGGCATCGGGGATCGGGGCCATTCTACTGCTGCTACCGATCCTGATCCTGCGCGCCGCAAAGCAGCGGACGAGCTAGCGCGGCAGGTTCATGTGACGCGTCAGTTCGGCGTGCATGGTGACAAACGCATCAACGAGCTTGGCATCTATGGCCTGAGGTTGCAGGTCGGGATCGATCGGCGCGCCGTAGATCAGGCCGTACCGAGTGCGGCGGATGGGCAACCAACTCATTGGCCGGCTATAGGCACCGGAGTTGATGAGCACGCAGGGGACGATCGGCGCTCGGGCAAGGCTGGCAAGGCGGCCCGCACCAGGCTTGATGCGGCGAGATTGCACGACTGAATCGGTGCCTTTGCGGAAGCCGCCCTCGGGGAAGATCGCCACCGCGCGGGCCCGTTCAAGCCGGTCGATAATGATCCGGACGGTCTTGGCGTCGGGGCGGGATCGATCTAGGGGGAACGCGTTGAGCGAACCGTAGAACCACGCCACCAGCGGATTGCGGAACACCTCCACAATGCTGACAAAGTCGAGTAGTCGCGGCGTATGACGGATGAGCAGCGCCACGTCATACGGGCTTTCATGCGTTGCGGCGATCAGGCATGGGCCGGATGGCGGGACATGCTCGGTACCGATGACCGTGGCCTTACCACTCACCCAGAACGCCGAGCTTCCGACGAACCGGACCGCTTTGTAGAACGTGTCGCTCAAGGTTGAGTGCCGGTCGGTGCGGTCGCTTCAAGGGATATGGTCGTCGGTAAGGCCTGCGTGCTGAAGCAGATTCTGATAGAGGCGGCCAAACTCGTCACTCAGCCGGACCGCCAACTCCACGCGATCGCGGCGGCGCGATGCGGATCGTGTCGCCGGGAGCACGTCGTTGCCGAAAGCGCAGTACAGTCGGCCGCGGCGAAAGGGTAGCCATGGCTCGATTCGATTGAGACGTTCCGTTCCCAAAACAACGACGGGGACAATGGGCAATCTGGTCTCGACGGAGATCGTGCAGACACCGTGCTTGAACGGCGCGCCGCGGACTATGGAGTTCCTACCCTGTGTGACACCTCCCTCCGGGAAGATCCCGACGCACTCTCCGGCGCTGGCAAGCCGGACGGCGGTGCGCACCGCGCGGATCGAGCATCCATAGCGATCGACCGGGAACGCGCCGCCGAGATTGAGGATGGCCGCCGCCCAGGGGTGTCGGTAGAACTCGATCCGGGCCATCCACCGGACCTGGCGCTTCATGATACCAGAGACGACAAACGGCTCGAGATGACTGATGTGCGTGCAGGCGATAAGGAACCCGCCCGTCCGCTCCGCGCGGTGCGCATCGAGAACGGTTTCGCGAATTGTCTGCCACCAGATGAACCGGCCGCCTGCCCTGCAGGCCCGGTAGAAAGCGGGTCGCATAGTTGAGAAGATGGTACGGCTGAGGCGAGGGCAGCCCCGGCTCGCCCGATTTGGGTAGACTCCTGTAGTCATGTCGGTCCCGCTGGATATCTGTCCCGTGCCGAACGTCGCGCGGCGTGTACCCACGCGGATGGAGGCGCGCGCTCCCCACTCGCCCGCGGCAACGCCTCGGGCACTGGGACCATTCTTCTGGCTCGTGGCGAGGTCGCCGCGCATGATGCGGGCACTGCGGACGCCTCTCGCATTTATGATCCCGTTCTTTGCAAGCGGGGTTCGCAAGCACACACGGCGGAACGCGCTGCGGATCTTCGGGCAAACGCTAGACGGGGCTGAGCAAAGGCGCTTCACACGTGAGGTTGTGAGCAGCTTCTACGAGTTTGTTGTCGATGTCGGTCAGTCGGGCTGCGAACCGACCGAGCGCCTGCTCCAACGCATCGAGAGTGTCGAGGGGGAGGCGGAGTACTGCGCTCTCCGGCGGTCGGGCCGGGGAGCCGTGCTGGTGACTGCGCATATCGGATCGTTCGAGGTCGGGCTTGCGGCTCTCGTGCGTGTCGAGCGTCGCGTTCACGTGGTCTTCAAACGCGATGCATCGGGTCCATTCGAGTGCATGCGGACGGAGCTTCGCCGCAAGCTCGGTATCATTGAGTCTCCAATCGACGACGGCCTTGCAACGTGGATGGCGCTGCGCGATTCACTGAATGACGGCGATGTTGTCGTCCTGCAGGCCGACCGTGCAATGCCCGGCCAACGATCCGCCGTCGTGCCGTTCCTGCACGGGCACCTGCGTGTGCCAACCGGCGCTGTTCGATTGGCCAGACTTGCAGACTGCCCGATTGTTCCCGTGTTCACTGTCCGGCTCGCTTCCGGCCGCTTCGCCGTGCACCTTGGCCCGGCGATCGAGCCGGGAACCGCTGGCGACGCATCGGACTCCGATGATCCGGCAGTGCTCGCAGTTGCCCGGGCGATTGAGTCCATGGTCGCACGCTCCCCGACCCAGTGGCTGATGCTCGGCTCGGCATTCGAAGAGGATGCCGCACATGCGTGAGCGCGATGCACATTCGGGCGAGCGGTCCGGGGTGGTCATCACCGGTATCGCCGCAGCGGCATCTCTCGGCATTGATGCCGAGTCGATCTGGCGGGCGATGCTGGCGGGCAGGTGCGGCATTGGTCCACTGACCGAGATCGAATCTGAGTTGCCGTCCGGAAGCACCGGTGGTCAGGCACTCGAGTTGCCCGCGGAGTATCGGCCGGACCTGCCGCGGGAAGCGCGATACCTGCGGTGGACGGTGGAGGGCGCGCTGCGCGATGCGGGTCTGGACTCCGGAATGCAGCACGCGAGTTCGAGGCGGTGTGGGGTGCTCGGAACGACGCTCCATGGCATGCGCGCGGGCGGACGGTTCCTGCGCTCGCGAGTGGCGACGGAGTTGGATTCGTTCATAGCCGGTGCGACCGCGCAGCTTGCATTCGAACGGCTCGAGATTGACGGCGGCGTGATCACGACATGCTCCGCGTGCTCATCAAGTCTCGGCGCGATTGCGCTAGGGGTGACGCTGCTTGAGAGCGGGCAGGCTGATGTTGTCGTCGCAGGCGGGTACGACGCGATCAGTGAATACTCCTGGGCGGGATTCAATGCCCTGCGGCTGATCGCGACGGGCCCGCTCAGGCCGTTCTGCCGCGAGCGGCAGGGCATGAAGGTCGCAGAAGGGTATGGGGTCGTGGTGCTGGAGCGGGCGCACGAGGCTGCGCGCCGCGGCGCACGGGTCCGGGCGCGCCTTGCGGGCTGGGGCGAATCGGCGGACTCTCACCACCTGACGCAGCCGCACCCGCAGGGCGAGGGCGCTCTCGCGGCGATGCGTCAGGCGCTCGGGCGGGCGGATGTTCGCGCAGTCGACATCGGGTTGGTGGCAGCGCACGCGACGGGCACACCGGATAACGACGCCTCGGAGTATCAGGCGCTCTCGCGACTCCTGGGCGGTGAACTCGGCAGCGTGCCCGTGGTCGGATTCAAGAGCTTCCTGGGGCACACGCTGGGCGGCGCTGGGGCTGTCGAGCTGGTGATGTCGTGCATGGCGATGCGCGATCATTGCGTGCCGGCCTGTCCGAACGTAGATGCGGCCGAGGTTGAATATGCCGGACTGCATGTGGCAGCGGGGACAGTTCTCACTCGCGAGATATCATGCACGCTGAACACGTCGCTGGGGTTTGGCGGCGCGAACACATGTGTGGTGCTGGCTGATCCACGTCGGCGTGCCGATCATCGCGCCTCCGCCGAAGCCGGCGCTCCCGCGCAGGAAGCCTGCATCACCGGCTTCGGCATCGTGCTCCCGGGCGCGGTTGGGCACGCCGCGTTTCAGGAGCGACTGCGAAGGGCGGATTCGGCCTGCGCTCGGTCAAGACCGGCACTGATCGAGGATGACGAACTTGCGGAGTTCCTCAACGTGCGTCGCGCTCGGCGCATGAGCGAGTATGTCAAGCTCACGCTCGCCGCCGCGGCAATGGCTGTGCGCGGTGCCGGGCTGTCTGATCACCCCGATTCGATGGTGCAGACCGGCGCCATGCTCGCAACCATGCACGGATCAGCGAACTTCTGCATCGAGTATTACTCGCAGATCGTCAAGGAGGGGGCACTCGCGGCCAACCCGGTGCTCTTTGCTGAGGGCGTGCCTAACGCCGCGGCGGCGCATCTGAGCGCGACGATGGGGTTGAAGGGGGCTTGCCAGACGATCATCGGTTCGCGGACGGCCGGGCTCGATGCATTGGCGCTCGCAGCAATGCGTGTGCGAACCGGCGTAGTCGACCGCGTGATCGTCGTTGCAGCCGAAGCTCGGTGCGCGATGGTTGACCGCGCGTACGAGGCGGCGGGCCTCCTGGCGAGGGAGGGATCTGACGCGGCGGCATCGCTCGTTCGTGGTTTCGACCGGTCGTTCGGTGCCGTAGGGTTCATCATCGAGTCCGGCCGCGCCGCGGCGGCACGCGGCGCGACCCCTTTCGCGCGAGTGCTCGAATGTGCATGGGGTTCACCTTCCGGTTCAGGACCATGCGGTTCAGCACGAACAGTTGCCTCGGTCCTCTCGCGGCTGCCTACCCCGGGCCGGGTCATCGGGTCGGCGTGCCGGACGTGGGTGGATCGGGCCGAGAAGATCGGAATACGGCGCGCGGGGCTCTCAAGCAACTACGGCGGCATTCACCATCGGTTTGGCGAGCTCTTCTCGGTATCGCCGCTGGTTGGGATTGCCGCGGAACTTGATGATAACGCAGAGGGCACAAGGTTCTCGGTGCTGTGCACCGACTGGTCTGGCGCGGTATCAGCGGTGTGTCTCGAACGGCAGGATCGGCGCACAAATGCTCAGTCGTAACGAGGGCGCGACATGAAGATGAAGGACCGATACGATGTCGCGATCGCTGGCGGAGGTCCGGCAGGTTCGACGGCCGCGATCCTGCTGGGAAGGGCTGGGCTCAGCGTTTGTGTGCTGGAGAAGGACCTGTTCCCCCGGTTCCACATTGGCGAGTCGATCCTGCCGCGAACGACGCCGCTGCTGCGCGAACTGGGGCTGGAGGATGCGGTATTGGCCCTGCCGCACGTCCCGAAGTTCGGGGCCGAGTTCGGGTTCGGAAACGATCACGCAACCCGCAAGTTCGCGTTCACCGACGGACTCATCCCTGGATTCCCGGTGTTCAACATCGAGCGCGCGGCGTTCGACAAGCTGCTGCTCGACAAGGCCCGCGAAGCCGGCGCGGAGGTGTATGAAGGCCGATCGGTCAAGAGCATCACCAGACTCGCGGAGAATGATGTTGAGGTGGAGACAGCAGAGGGGCCGGTGCGGGCGCGGCTCCTGCTCGACGCTTCCGGCCATGGAACCCTGGTGGGCCGAGCGCTTGACCTGCGTCGGACCTTCGATGACCCGGAGCTTCAGAAAGTTGCGTACTTTCAGCACTTCGACAACGTCGAGCGGCCCGCGGGGAGTGAGTCCGGGCATCCCGGCATCTTCATGTGCGCCGAGGGGTGGTTCTGGGTCATCGGATTGAGCGACACCAGGACCAGCGTCGGATTCGTCACGAGGCCATCATTCGCGCGAACCCTGAATGTTCCGCCGACGCGGCTCCTTCAGTGGGCGATTGCACGCTGCCCGGTTGTTCGCCATCGCATGCGCAGCGCAACCGGCAGCGACGAGAACGTTGTGCTCGCGGATTTCAGCTATCGGTGCAGGCCGTACGCGGGCCCGGGCTATTTCATGGTCGGGGATGCGGCGTGCTTTCTGGACCCGATCTTCTCGACGGGTGTCACACTCGCGATGATGAGCGCAGCGCACGCAGCGGGGCTCGCGACGCAACTGCTTCGTGACAAACTGAGTCCCGGCGTAGCGCAGAAGCGTCACTGCCGGTACATCGAACGCGGGACCGCTCCCTTCTGGCGCCTGATCCGCAGCTACTACAAGCACTCGTTCCGGGAGTTGTTTATGCATGGGACCGGGCCTCTGCAGGTCCCGGGAGCGATCATCTCCGTGCTGGCCGGGCAAGTCTTTCCAAGGCCTCCGTGGAAGCTGCGGTGGAGGCATCGCGCATTTGATTTCTTCGTTTGGATGCAGCAGTACCGGGAACTCTCGCCTCGCCGACCGCCGTTCCATTTGGTCAACGAGCCGCCGGTTGCACTGCCGAACATCGCAGGGGTCGGCGCAGCGGCCCTGCCCGAGATCACCTTCTTTCGCGGGTCGCCCGACCATCCTGCGCCGGCGGCGGGTGCGAGGTCGTATTGAGCACTGCGCGCACGAATGTGTGACCCGCTACGCCAAGGACCAAACCAGCGATCACACTGCCCAACAGCCATTCGGCAAGCAGCGAGTTGAACGTGGACCACTGCGTTGCGGTGGTCAGGCTGATTGCAGAGAGATCGGGCAGCTTCCCATTGAGCAGCAGTCCGCCGGCACCGATCGAGAGCGCTACGAACACGAAGCCGAGCGGCGGCGTTGAGAGGCTGGAGATGCTGATCACCGCCAACGGGTGCAGACGGAACCTCGCCGAGAGCCACAAGCATGCCACCGTCTTGATGCCGTAGACAGGCAGCGTCGCCATGAGCAGGCCGACTCCGACCGACGCCGCGAGCCGGTCGCGAGATGCCGCATCGCCGCTCGCCATCTCCAGCAGTTTCCGCGGGCTGAACCACCGGGCAAGCCGGCCCGGGATCGTCCCAGTCTGCGGTGCGCTCGCGGAGTTGATTCTGCCGGGCCCGGGAAAGAGCGCGCGAGTACACAGGACCGCATGCATCCGGATGGAAGCAAGCGTGTCCCACCAAAGGCAGAAGTGCGTGGTCCGGCCACCGGGCACCTCATAGATGCAGCGAATCGGTGTCTCGATCACCGACAGGCCGTACCACCCCGAACGCACGATTACTTCGGTCTCGAATCCGTATCGCGATGAATGACCCGTCAGAACGTGCATGTGCGCGAGCGGGTAGGCCCGCATCCCCGACTGGCTGTCCGAGACCCTCACCCCACTCTCAAGCCAGACGAACCAGTTGGAGAGCGAGCGGCCGATGCGGCTGGCGAGCGGCACCGCCTCGCCGCTGGTGGTCCGGGCTCCGATGATGAGCGATTCGCGTTGCCGCACAGACATCCTCATCAAGGACACAAGATCGGCAGCGTCATGCTGTCCATCCGTGTCAATGGTGAGGGCGTGGGAGTATCCCAGCCGAGCCGCTTCGGCGAATCCTGACCGGATCGCGGCGGCCTTTCCCTGATTGGAACCGTGGGTGACAACTATGCGAACCGGTCCGCCTTCGCCCGTCCCGAGCCATTCCGCGAGCACGCTTGCCGTGCCGTCGGTCGCGCCGTCGTTCACAACGATGATGGGCAGGTTCTGCCAAGCAAGGCTCCGAAGCACTGCGCCGAGCGCCCCCCCGTGGTTGAAGGTCGGTGCGACCACCACCCACCCTTGCCCGATGGTGGAATCATCATCTTGAGCACTCTCATCGCGCGCAGCAGCGGTCATCGCGGGATGTTACGGTTTCGACGCGACAATCCACACGCAAGCGTGCAGGTCGAGGCCTATCGGGGGACATTTCCCACCAAAACAAAAAACGCCTAAACCCTTTCGGATTCAGGCGTTGACGGGAAGTGGAGGCGAAGAGATTCGAACTCTCGACCTCTTCCATGCCATGGAAGCGCTCTACCAACTGAGCTACGCCCCCGTCGGGGTGGCATTCCCGGGTTTGGCAGAGCCGAGCCCGGATGATGAAGTGCAAGGGTAGATCGTCGTTCTGCCGCGTCAAATGAACCCAAACAGTCGCCGATTCATCCATGATCTGTCCGGCTTGGGCGGGCGAGGAGGGATTCCGCGGCCTGGATGACGGCATCGGGCTGGATGCGGTCGATGCGGCAGCGGTCGGGGTGGTCGTCGGCGACCTCGGATTCGGGGAGCGTGGGGTCGGCCAGGAGGTCAGCACGAGGGGTGCCGTCGCTTGGGAGGGTGGTCCAGCGGTGGTCGGTCGGGCCGAAGAGGGTGACGGTGGGGATCTTGAAGGCCGCGGCGATGTGGCGGGGGCCGGTGTCGTTGGTGAGCATGACCGCGCTTCGCCGGACGATGCCCTTGAGAGAACCGATGGCGATGCCCAGGGCCGGAAGCTCCGCGATGACCGATGCGCCGGCATCGCCGGCGGCTTCGACGGCGGAGCGGGATTCGATCTGCCGGCGCGTGAGGCGGGCGACCTCGGCGACGAGATCGCGCTCGCCGGGGGAACCGTTGATGGCGATATCCATGCCGCGGCAAGCGAGGTGGGCGGCGACGATGGCGAAGCGGTCGGCGGGCCAGCGTTTGGCGTCGTTGTTGCCGCCGGGGTTGATGAGGGCAATCGGCCGGAGACCGGTGATGCCGCCGGTGCGGAGGAGACGCTCAGCGGCGGCATCCTGGCCGGGGGTGAGCGCGAGCTCGAGCCCCGGGTGGATGGGTGTCGAACCTTTGGCGGGTGTGCCGTTGGTCTGATCTTCACCGAGCGCAGCGTGTGCTGCGCGAAGGTAGTACTCGACCATGGGCACGGGCGCAAAGCCGCGGCCGGTGCGCACGGGCTGGAGGCGATCGGTGAGGAGCATGCCGCGGCCGTCGCGGTCGTAGCCGATGCGGCGGGGGATGAAGGCGAGTCGTGTGACGAGCGCGGTGGAGAAGGAGTTGGTGAGGAGGAGGGCGGTGTCGTATGCCCGGCCGCGGACCTTGGCGGCGGCGCGCTTGGGTCCCATGAGGCCCTGCGAGCTGGCGACGTGGACCTCGTCGAAGAAGTCGGAGCCTGCGAGAAGCTCATCGAGGCCGGGGCGGACCATTGCGCCGATGAAGGAGCCCTTGAGGCGATCGCGGAGAAGGCGGAAGGCGGGCGTGGCCATGACGACATCGCCGAGCCAAGAGGGGGCGACGATGAGCAGGCGGAGGGGGATTGGGGGCGGGTGGGGCACGGGAGGTGGGAAGTCGGAAGTCGGACGTCTGAGGAAGATTGTTGGAGTGGGGTGGGGCCTAGGCTGAGGCGATGGGCAAGAAACGTGCAGCAGTGTTTCTGGATCGCGATGACACGCTGATCGCCAACCGCGAGGTGACGGCGGGGACGCCGCACCTGGGAGATTTGTGCGATCCGGCGCTCGTGCGGCTGTTGCCGGGGGTGGCGGAGGGGCTAGCGCGGCTGCGGGATGCGGGGTTTGCGCTGGTGGTGGTCAGCAATCAGGGGTGCGTGGCGCGCGGGGTGGGGACGATCGAACAGGTGGAGGCGTGCAACCGGCGGATGCGGGAGCTTGTGCGCGTGGAGGCGGGTGTGGAACTGGATGGGGTGTACTACTGCCCGCACCACCCGAAGGGGACGGTTGCGCCGTTCAACACGGAGCACCCGTGGCGGAAGCCCGCGCCGGGGATGATTCTGGCCGCGGCGGCGGACCTTGGGCTGGACCTGTCGCGGTCGTGGATGATCGGGGACACAGCGCGCGATGCCGAGGCGGCTATCGCGGCGGGGATTGCGGCGGAGCGAACGGTGCTGGTGATGGATCCGTCGCAGTCGGTATGGCAAAACGTGAGGACCTTCGCCGACGCGGCACGACTCGCTATCGGCAAGTAGTGCTGACTCAGAATCGAGATTCGTACTCACGGGAGATACGCGCCAGCGCTGCGCCGTACTCAACTTGTGTTTCTGTCTCGTTCACCCATGTGAAGGGATAGGGCTTGAGGTTCGAGGCGCGAAACCGAAGGAGAACCAGCTCATCGAACGCTGGCTGCGCCTGGGCGATGAGTCGCCGCTCCGCTTCGGCCGCCTCCTGGATCGGGTGCTTGTGGACCTTGCCATCGGTCTTGAACTGTCTTCGGCCCTCGAACGAAACGTACTGCTCCGAGTGATTGATCCCGACGATGCCGACAGCGATCGCGTTTGGATTGCTGGTCTTGAAGTGTTCGACCTGTCGCTGGAGATCGCTGATCACGCGATCAATCTGCTTGATCATCGCTTTGGTAAGGATCTTTGTCTCGGCGCCGATCTCGACCGCGGCGATGCGGCCCCGCGGCACGAGAAAACCGTCAACGAACACAGTTGCAAGGTTGGGCACCGATTCACCGAAGGTCCCATCGCCGCGACGGACTTGTTTGCCGACCGCCACATTTGCGGTGTTCACAACTGCGAGCCCGGACTTCACTCGGCTCACCAGTTTGGCTGAACGGTTGAGTTCGACCAAGTCCTCGTACAAGAAGGAAGCGACATGGTCGCCCAGATTCGAGCTCCGGTGCTTGTACTTGGCACCCTTGAACAGCCCCGAAAATGCGTCGAGGAGCCGATAGCCCACTCAAGCACTCCTCGCACGCGATCGGACTCGCTGTCGTAGTTTGAGTTCGAGTGGGGCATGCGCAGGCGAGGGTTCAAGCAGCGGAGGCTCCGCGGCGTAGGGGGCCATGACGTACTCAACACTTGCGCGCAGTGGCACCTGCTCAAGACGTTTTTGAATCAGCTTGAGGTACTTCGACTCGATCTCAACGCCAATCGAGTTTCGGCCCGTTTCGATGGCGGCCATCGTCGTGGTTCCGGTTCCCGCGAACGGATCGACCACCGTGTCGCCCGTGAAACTGAACATCCGAATCAACCGTCGAGGAATTTCCATCGGGAAGGGCGCGGGGTGCTCCTTACGCAACTGCCCGGTCACATCGGTCCAGACCCCGCAGAACCATTTGGAGTAGTCGTCGGTCGAAATGAAGCTGTGTTTCTCCTGAAGCGAGGTGGGCTTGCGGTACCCCCCCGGCTTGCGCAGGAACAAAATGTGCTCCAGGTCGTTCTTCACCACGCCATTGGGTAGGTTCGGCTTCCCAAGGAACCGACTGGAAGACGACGCTTCGAGCTTGATATTCGCGACCTTCTGCCAGCGAATCGGTGTGAGGTTGTCGAATCCGATCCGGCGGGCACGGACCTGGATGTCCGCCGAGAGTGGAAGCACATAATGGCGACCGGCGCGCTTTCGCGACATGCACACATCACCCACCACGCATGCAACACGACCGCCGGGCACGAGGATCCGCAGACACTCTCCCCAGACTTTGTCGAGTTCTTCAAGGAACAGTTCGTATGACTGGATGCTTCCGAGTTGATTCGGGCTGTCCGAGTAGTGAATCAGCGCGCCGTAGGGTGGCGAGGTGACCACGAGGTGCACGGTCTCGGAGGGGATGAATGAGAGATTGCGAGCGTCGCCATGGCAAACTGTGTGTCTGGTCAGCATCGGGGTAGGCTCGCACGTTGGGATACGCACCTGCGGGTAATCTGACGCGATCACCATGCTATCAGACTTGTCGATGTTCCGCCGTCTCGACGCTACGCCCGCTCGTGCTGGACGGGCTCGATCTTGGGGAGCTGGCCGGACTTCCTCAGGATCTGTTCCGCGTGCAACTTGCCGCGGATCAGGTTGAGACGGTCGCAGACCTGCTCCATGCTGGGGCGCTGGTCGGGGTTGATCTCGACGCACTCCATGACGAGCTTGTCGAGCATCTCGGGCACGCGCGCATTGAGCTCGATGGTCCGGCGCGGGCGTTCGAGGAGGTGGTCCTCGACGGAACCGGTGAGCGAGTCGGCCTTGGCGAGGGCGGTGGGGACGAAGCTGCGGGTGAGCATCCAGTACATGGCCGCGCCGAGGTTGTAGACATCGGTCTTGGGGGTGATGGCGCGGCGGTGGACCTGCTCGGGCGCGATGTAGTCGGGCGTGCCCTGGATGCGCTGCTTGACGGTGCCGATCTTGCAGGACTGGCCGAGGTCGATGACCTTGGCGTTGAGTTCGTTGTCAACGATGATGTTGTTGGGCTTCATGTCCGCGTGGACGAAGCCCGCGGCGTGCATGTTGCCCAGGCCCTGGGCCACCTGCTCGCAGATCAGCACGGCATCCTCGAAGGTCGCCGGGGGCTCGCGCTCGACGCTGGCGCCATCGACGTGCTCCATCACCAAGAAGAGCTCGCCGACGGTGAGGAGGCCGGACTTCTTGGTGATGCACTTCTCGACGCGGCGGATGCGCGGGGAGCGGATCTTGCTGCCGATCTCGTACTCGGTGATCGCCTGATCAAGAAACCGCTGGTCCTTCTCGGAGTCGCGCACGACGTGCTTGAGGGACCAGATCTGCTTGGTCTTGGGATCCTGGACGAGGTAGATGATCGAGGCCGCGCCGCGGCCCAGTTCCGACATGACTCGGAACCCCTCCACCGTCTCACCTTGCTTCTTGGGTTGCAGAGGCACTCTGACTCCAGCTCCAAACCGACTTGTCCCCCGCCTCCCACACACCGTCGCACTGCTGACTGAGCGAGACGGCCCGGCACGAACCGCCGGCTACCGAAACCCCAACCCGACCCCCTGAACCCCCCTAGAAGGCGTTCAAGGACCTCGACCCGAGCGTCGAGACACCCAAAGAGGCGAAAGAACCGGGCAAGACCATTCGCTCAAATGGGTTGGGCGGATCGTAGCAAGGCGGAAAGTATCGGCATCGCGGCCAAAGAGTTCAATGCCGAACCTGAGAACAGAACAAATCCCTTCGAACCTGACGGTGCGTCGGGGCAAGCCGGCACGGAGACAAGTTTAGCTTGGGGCGGTCGGCTCAGCGATTTCCCGAGGCCAGGTTGGTGGCCGCGGGGAAGAGCTTGCCGGGATCGCTGACGTTGGCGATCTGCGAATGGAGCAGGACCCGGTTCTCCGGGATTCCGAGCTTGCGGCAGAGCGTCTGGGTGAGCTCGGAAAGCTCGCGGAGCTGGGCCGGGGTGAAGGGGCGACGGTCGCCATCGCCGACGAGGCAGATGCTGATGGCGTGGTGGTTGTACCAATCGCCCTCGGGGCCGGCGGCGTGGGCACCGGGGAGCTGGTCGCGCCAGCGGAAGCCGAGGTAGACCTGGCCGTCCTCCATGCCGCGGCCGTTGCCGATGATGAAGTGGTGGCCGAGCCCTTTGAGGCTGCGGGCCTCGTGCTCGCGCTCGATGGAGGCGGGGGAGCCGTTGAGCGCGCCGGAGTGATGAATGACGATCGCCTGCCAGCGACGGGTATCGAGGGGGCGGCGAGTCTCGAAGACTGGGTCGGCCGCACCGGCGATGCCGACGCCGGAGGCCACGGCGAGGGGCGAGAGCGTCAGGCCGTCGGTCCGAGGGACCTGGCCCTTGTCGAGCAGCATTAACAGACCGCCAACAACGGTCATGGAGGCGAGGAAGCTGACCCAGACGATCCGCGCGCGCCGGCCAATGGCGGGGCTTGAAGCCTCTCGTTGGACGGACTTGGACTTGCGGCGGGTGTAAACGGCCATGGTTGCTCCCCGATGGTACCAAACGATCGGGTGAGCGGCCGTGATCTCTTCCCAATTTCGCGCGCGATCTGGCGCAAGTGGTGATGAGTTGCCGTTACCGGCGTTACACGCTGCTCATCCACCGGTTATACGGACAGGTTTTCCACAATCGGGGACGATTACTCCGCGCGCGGTGTCGGGTCGATGGACTGGTCTGTCGGGAGTGGCTCAAGACCGAGGCGATCGAGGATGATCGGGATGGCCTGCGCGGGCGGGATCTGCACGCCGCGAAGTTCATCGAGCTTGTTGAGGATGGTCCAACGCTTGAGCATCGAACGGTGATCGGCGGCGATCTCGACGTGATCGGAGACGCCTTCGAGCCGTGTGGATGCGGCGGGGACCATGCCGTCGCCGAGCGTTTCGACGACTGCGCAGGCCTGCGAGGTGAGCGCGACCGCGCGATCGGCCCCGAGGAAGCCGGCCCACTGGGTTGACGCCTCGGTCTTGAGATACTCGCAGGCCTTGGCGGGCGTGACGACGCCGCAGATGGTGGTGAGTTGGACATGCAGCGGGAGCGGGTGTGCGTTCAGCTCCTTCAGGAAGTCGGAGCCCTCGCAGAGATCGCGGCCCGCATCGCCGTTGCCATCGCCCGAGTGGGCGAGGAGGCCGGAGCCCTCGGCGGCGGTGTTCTGGACCCGGCGGACGATCTGCTCGCGCGCCTCGGCAACGGCCTGCATCGCCGCGAGCGGGGAGCCGTGGTTGGGCGTTCCACACATGATGAGACGTTCGATGGAGGGAAGCTCGGTCGTCGCGGCGGCGTTGCCCGCGTAGGCCTCGGGCGAGACGAGCACTGCGCGGCTGACGAGGCCGCCCATGGAGTGGGCGACGATCGAGACCTCATCGACACCCCGGGCACGGAGCGTGCGGAGGGCGGCGGCGAGGTCCTTCGCGGATGCCGCGAGGGCCTGGTCGTTGGGGTAGTCGAAGCGGATAACGGTCGCGTTGTGGGCCAGAAGGTGGGGCGTGAGCTCATCCCAGATCGCGCCGGGCTCATCGAGGCCGTGGATGAGCAGGACGATGTGCGTTGTGGCGTCCGCATCGCCGGCGGGCGCGAGCGCGGCATCGGCGATGGGCCGCCAGACGGGTGTGTCGGATGCGTCAGAAGAGGAATCGTCCGGCAACGAGGCGATGGCGAGCGTGGCCTGGGCGACGGTGCTCTCGGCGCCGAGGAGTTCGCGGCGGGCACGGGCGAGCGCATCGTTTGCCGCCTGCTCAGCGTGAGCGGCCTTGGCCTTGAGCCAGCTCTCGGCGCGTGCTGCCCGCTCGCGCCACGTCGCGAGCGATTCCTGTTCGGCCGGCTCGGTCGCCGCGGCGGGGGCGGCTGGCTCGGACGGGGGATCCGGGAAGAGCGCGGCAATGGCGAGACCGGCGGTGCAGGCGAGGAGGGCGTTCATGCTTGATTGTTCCGGAAAGGAGGTGCCGCGGTTCAGGAATGCGGCGAAGTCTCACCCGAACATACTGCGATCGAGCTACTTCCCGTCGGCGACCCAGCGGTCCATAAAGGCCTTCTCGGCCTGTTGATACTGCTCGAAGGCGGACTTGAGGCGCTGGGTGAGGCCGTCGATGGTGGCCTGGTCGATCCGCTCGCCCCCGGGTGCGGCGGCGCGTTCCGCGGTCACGCGAAGAGCTTCGGAGGCGGCACGAAGCTGGGTGACGGTTTCGGAATAGGCGCGGACGGAGTTGTACAGGAGCTCGTTTTCGAGTTCCTTCTTGGTCGGCTGGTACAGCAGCCGCCACGGCGCGGCACGGACCTCGATGGTGACGAGCTTGAGCTGCTGCGCCGCGAGCATGGCAGCGGTGATCGTCTCTTCCAGCTCAGGGCTCTTGGTGGTGATCAGCTCATCGGCCCGGGCCGCGGCGGAGGCGAAGGAATCGAGCCCCTGCCGACCGGAATCGAGCGCGGCGATGAACTTGTCGTAGGCCTCGCCCTGGACCTTGCGGGTGAACTCGCGGACGGACTCGATGGCCTCGTCGATCTTCGGGCGGTTGACATCGATGACTTGCTGCGCGGAGGCGATGAAGTCGCGGGCCTGCTGCGTCCCCTGCTCGACGGATTCGATGATGGCCGGGATGCGCTGAGACCCTTCCTCGATGCGCTTGACGATCGAGTCGGCCCCGGTGGCCCAGCCGTCCCAGCGGGTTCGCGCATCGGCCGTGATGGCGCGGATGTTGGCGGCGGAGGCCTGGGCATCGTCCATGATCGGGCCGATGCGGGGTTCGACATCGCCCACGATGCGATCGACCTGGGCGATGATCCCCTGGATCTTGGCGTAATCCCCGGGAGAGAGGAACCCAGGGGCGCCGAGCCGGCCGTAGAGGCGGCCACCCTCATTCAGCAGCCGCGGCGGACCGGGCGGGACGATGCCGTCCGGACGGTACATCGGAAGCGGGGAGATGTTGATCGAGCTGGAAGTGCCCAGGAGGGGTCGCTGGAGCTGGACATCGGCATCTTCGTAGAGCCGTACGTTGGCATCGATGGCGATCTCGACTTCGAGGCCCAGCGGCTCGTTGGTTGCCTCATCGAAGACGAAGCGGGTCTCGGTGACATGGCCGACCTGCTTCCCGCCGACCTTGACGACCGACCCCTCGTCAAGGCCTTCCGCGCCGTCCAGAAGCGTGAAGGAGACCAGATAGGTCGACTTGTCGCCGAGGCGATCCCACAGGTTGGAAACGAGGATCACGATGAACACGCCCAAGGAGAGCGTGATGAGCACGAAGAGCCCTGCGAGGATGTTGTTGCGTGAACTGCGGCCGGAAGCCATGGTGCGCCTGCGGAGGGTTGGGACCTTGGTACTGCGTGGAGAAGCTCAAACACTCGCTGAGAGCGAGCGACAGGGTACACGAACCAAACGCGGTTTGCCTGTTTGCGGCGTCGGGAAGTGCATCGATGTGGTAGAACACGGCAATGCACAGGATTCACTGGGATGGCCCGCTGCCGGTCGAAGGCACGGCCGCGACCGTTGGCGAGGACGAGGCCGCGCACGCACTGCGCGTCAAGCGGATGCGGATCGGGGAGGCGATTGAACTGCTGGACGGTTCCGGGGGGGTTGCTCGCGGAAAGGTCGAGAGCGTGGCAGGCAGCGGCGGGGGTCGCCGGGGGGGGCTGGTGGTTCGCGTGGAGAGGGTTCGGCATGAAGGGGAAGTCCGGCCTCGGGTTGAGGTGTGGGCGGCGACACCGAAGGGGGCGCGTGTGGATGAGATGGTGGAAGGGCTGAGCGAGGTGGGCGCGGCGGCGTGGATTCCGCTACGGGCGGAGCGGTCGGTGGTGGAACCGCGCATGACAAAGCTGGACCGGCTGTCGCGGCTGGCGGTGGAAAGCGCCAAGCAATGCGGCCGCGCATGGTTCCTGCGGATCGAGCAGGAGCGGACGCTCCGGGATGCGTTGACGCGGGCGAACGGGACGCGCGTGATCGTCGCGGATGCGTCTGGGGTTGGCGCGGACGAGATTGAGCGCACAGAGACGGCGGTGGTGCGGGTGGTGGTCGGTCCGGAGGGCGGGTGGACGGCGGAGGAACTGGCGAGTGCGCGTGATGCAGGGGCGGTGGTGACCAGGTTCGGGCCGCACTCGATGCGGGTGGAGACCGCGGCGGTTGCGGCGGCGGCGGTGGTGTTGAACCGGTTTGGATCGGGGCCTGATTGAATCGGCGGGCCCCGCGGCAGGTAGAACCTGGGCGGGCCAACAATCTCTTCGGGCCTTTGTCAGGAGTGCATCGCCATGTTGATTCAAATGATGGCCGCGGCGTGTTGCGTTGCCGGTCTGCATGCCGCGACCGGGGCACAGCCGGGAGCACAGGTGGCACCGCCCGAGAAGCCGGAAGAGGTTTCGCCATCGGAACGCGGGGCCGCGGAGCGTGCTGCGGAGATGGCGCAGCGCGCGGAGGCGTGGCTGATCTCGCAGCAGGACAAGACGAGCGGCGGCTGGGGTGTGCCGGAGGGTGCGACGGATGAAGCGGGACGGAGTGTGCGGCCGCACATGCCGGGGATCACCGCGCTGGTGTTGACGGGGCTGCTGCTGGGGGAGGATGAATCGGGGAGCGAGGAACGCGCACCGCGGCAGGAAGTGATGATGGGTGTGAAGTACCTGCTGAACTGGCAGCAGCCCGACGGGGGGATCTATGACCGGGTGCTGCCGTCGTACAACACATCGCTGGCGGTGAGCGCGCTGTCGAAGGTGGATATGCCGCGGGCGCGCGAGGCGCGGGACACCGCGGTGGGCTTTCTGCGGAAGTTGCAGTGGAGCGAGTTTTCGGACAACAGTGTGGGCGGCGGCGAGGCGCCCAAGCCGGTTGAGCGCAATCACCCGTTTTACGGCGGCGTGGGGTATGGCAAGCATGGCAGGCCCGACGGATCGAACATGAACCTGTTCATGCAGGCGATGCAGGATGCGGGGGTGCCGAGCGATGACCCGGCGGTGCAGCGGGCGCTGGTGTTTCTCCAGCGGCTCCAGATGCAGGACAGCGTGAACGACATGCCGTACGCCGACTCAAGCAACCAGGGCGGGTTCATTTACGCCACGGTGGAGAACGCCGAGTCGGTCGATGGCCGCGCTGGCCAGAGCATGGCGGGGATGGTGGAGGAAACGCTCGATGACGGGACGCAGGTGAGCCGGCTTCGGGCATATGGCTCGATGACGTATGCGGGCTTCAAGAGCTATCTGTATGCGGAACTGAACCGGGAGGACGAGCGCGTGCAGGCCGCGTTTGAATGGATCCGGCGGCACTACACGGTGGATGAGAACCCGGGGATGGGGACCGACGGGCTGTACTACTACTACGTGACGTTTGCGCGTGCGCTCGCCGCGCTGGGGGAGGACCGGATCGGACTCGTCAAGGGCGAGGGGATGGAGACGGAGCGTCGCGACTGGCGGACGGACCTGGTCGCGAAGCTGGCGACGCTGCAGAACGAGGACGGCTCCTTCCGCAGCGTGGATGACCGGTGGATGGAGAACGACCCGGTGCTGATCACCGCGTACGCGTTGATCGCGCTCCGCGAGGCGACGAAGTAACCGACCGATGGAGGTGCCCGATGCCGCTCGAATCCCATTCCCTCCGGCTGATGATCGCCGCGGTCGCGATGTGCTCTGTCGCCGCGAGCGCTTTGGCGCAGCCGACCTTCGGCAAGCCCAGGCCCCGGCCGCGGCCGGATGCGGAGACGGCCGCCCCGGAGCCAAGCGCGCCGGCCGAGCCAACTACAGCGCCGGGCTGGACGGAGTGGCGGGAAAGTGACCCGGAGCGGCGTGCGCCGACGAGTGATGCGGAGGCGGGGAAGGCGTATGCGTGGAAGACAAGCGAGGGGCTGCGCTACACCTGGACGCTGCCGAAGGACTTCAAGAAGGGAGAGGGGTACGACCTGGTGGTGCTGTGCCATCCGGACCGCGCGGACTTCCGCTGGGGAACACAGAACCATCCCGCGCCGGCGACGGCGGGGGAACGCGGTTTCCGGCCGGGCGATATCGTGGTGGGGCTCGACGGGACGACCGCCAACGAGCGGAACCCGGACATGCGGTCGTTTGAGGTAAGGCCGGAGTCGATCGTGCAGTTCCGAGATCTGGTGCTGGAGATCTCCCGCACGTTCCCGGTCAACCGGATTTACTTCTATGGAATGGGAGGCGGGGGCGAGTTTCTGCAGTGCTTCGCCGCGGCATTCCCCGCGCTCACCGACGGCGTCGTGGTGCACGGGTGCGCCGCACCGCACGAATGCGTGAAGAAGGGGAACACGCCGCTGGTGCTGCTGCACGGGGCAAAGGACCTGATCGTGCCGCTGCATTCGGCGTTTGATGCGCGCCGGGCATACGCGGATGTGGACCACGCCAACGTGCGGCTGCGGGTGCTGCAATCGTTCAACGACTTCCCGAACCCGGTGCGGGCATCGGAGTGTCTGGACTGGGTGAAGGCGATGCGGACGGATGATGCTGCGCAGGCTCTGGCGAGCGTTCGCGCGATGCTGACGCCCAAGCGTCCGGATGAGTATGAGTACCGCACAACGGTGTGGTTCGGAGCGGCGAGGCAGGCGCTCTCGCGCCTGGTGGGCGAGGGGGAGGGCGTGATCAAGGACGTTCCGGAGGATGTTGCAACCGCGGCGCGGGGATTGATCGAGAAGATCGAGGCGCAGGGCGAGCGGCACATCGCCGCGCTGCGGCCGATGATCAACCCTCAGGGCCTGACGGCCCAATCGCTCGATGGCGGAGCCTGGCTGGGGCACCTCATCGCGCTGCGGGAGGACTTCCGCGGCGTGGCGAGCGTCGAGAAGTTCATCGGCGAGATCGGGTTTGACGACCTGCTCGCCGCGCACGACGATGCGGCGATGGGCTTTGCCGAGATGTGGTCGCCCGATGGGGACGCGAAGTCTTCGTTCGAGGATGCGGCGGACGTGATCCAGCGGTGCTGGCTCTCGCAGTTTCTGCCGCTGGATGTGGGGCCGCGGATGCGGTTCTTTGCAAGAAAGGCGGACGAGCTGAAGCTCTCGCCCGATGCGCTTGAGAAGTACGCGTACTTCCAGAACTGGGAGAAGGGCTGGAAGGACGGCCTGGAGGCGTACGAGGCCTTGTGGCGGAAATGGGAAGCGCCGTGAGCGAGGATCTCGGTCGCGCCCGGCTCAGAACGGGATATCGAAGCTGAAGGAGAACACGCGTTCGCGGTCGCCGTAGCGCTTGACGATCGGGAAGCCGAAGTCGAACGCGAAGGGGATGGGCGTCAGCGCGGCGATGTACAGGCGGAGCCCGACACCCGCCGAGACGCGGTAGTTGTCGAACGTGAACTCCTCATCGACGGTGCCGGTGTCGATGAACCCGGCGACCGAGACGAGGTCCTTGAAGACGGGCTTCTCGAGCTCGATGCCGGCGAAGAAGCTGAACGTGCCACCGGAGGGTTCATTCGTAAGGGTGCCATCGGACTGGCGGATGCCCTTGGGCGAGATGGTGCGGAAGTCGAAGCCGCGGAACGAGCGTCCGCCGAGGAAGTACCGCTCGAAGATGGGCGCCTCTTCGACACCCTCCGGGATGTAGGACATCGCCGTCTTGAGCTGAAGGACGCTCCTGTAGCCGAGGAAGTCCTCGCCGACGGTCAGGAAGACAATGTGCTCGGCGTTGATCTTGGTGAACTCGTAATCGCCGCCGAGCGCGCCGACCCGCTCGACCTCGCCCAGGAAGCGGGTGCCGCGGCTGGGGCGGAAGCGGCTGTCAACGGTGGAGCGGATGAGGCGGGCGCCCACGCCTGAGATCGTGCTCTCACCTTCGACCTCGAACAGATCGACGATGGCGTTCTCATCGATGTTGGAGATGTCGATGTCCTCGAGCCGCGCAAAGACGGCGGCGGTCCAACGCTCTCCGAACCGGCGGCCCAGGGACGGCCGGAAGCCCAGGCGGGCCTCGTCGTAGTCGTCGTACTCGCGCGTGCGGTAGTAGCCGGTGAGCGAGCCGGTGTACGTGGTGTCGAACAGACGGGGATCGGAGAGGGAGATCTGGTAGGTCTGGGTCTCGGTGCCGGGCTGGAGCTGGATATCGAACGTCTGCCCTGCGCCGCGGAACGCCTGGCCGGAGAAGAGCTCGCCCGCGGAGTCCGGGAGATCGAACAAATCAAAGTTCCGCTGGGTGAGGCCGAGGCTGCCGATCAGACCGGCATCGGAGGTGACGGCGGCGCCGAAGGTGAGCGAGCCGGTGTTGGTCTCCTTCAGCTCGATGAGCAGGTCGCGATAGCCCGGGGCGGTGGGGTCCTCGGGCTGGACAGTGACCTTGACGGAGTTGGGCTCGAACAGGCGCGTTTCCGAAAGCCTGCGCTCGGAATCGAGGATCTTCCGCTCGCCGGAGATCCTGCGGAACGTGAGGTTGAGCGGCCGGTCGGGATATTGATCGAGCTCGCCCAGGATGATCTTCTTCTGGGTGACATCGTTCCCGCTGATCTTGACCAGTCCGGTCTTGAATCGTTCACCCTCGCGGATCCGGAGGAAGAGGTCAACCTCGGGCTTGTCGGGGTCGCGCTTCTCGCGACGCTCGATGGCAATGTCAACATAGCCCTGTGAGGTGAACGCGTTCTCGAGCTCCGACATCGCGTTGCGGAGCTTGTCGGCGCTGTAGGCATCGCCGGACTTGATGGTCAGCAGCCCGGCGATCTGTTCCACCGTGAAGACCCGGAGCGGGAGGGTCTCGCCGGGCTTTGCGCCGGGCGTGCCGGACTCGATCTGGATCGAGCGGAGCGTATAGACCGCGCCCTCGCGGATGATGAACTTGATGATCGCCTCGCGGCTGTTTGGCGCGAAGATGAGCTGGTGGTCGGCCTGCACATCGAGGTAGCCGCGGTCCTTGTAGAACGCGATGATCGCGGCGACATCCTGATCCAGCACCTCGGGATCGACCGGGCCGGATTCCAGGATCCCGGCGATCCTGGACTTGACCACGGACATGATTTCCTTCTTGGAGAACGAGGCCGCGCCATCAAAGCGGATATCGGTGACGCGCAGCCGCTCACCCTCGGTGATCTTGAAGAGAACGGTCCCGGTCTGCTCAAGTTCCTTCTGATCGATCACGACGTCCGCGGTGAAGTACCCCTTGTCGCGGTAGAGCTTCAGGATGCGGGCCTTGGCGTTGCCGAGCTGGAACTCGTCAACCGGCGTGTCCTTGAGGAGCGAGACCACCGCGGCAATGTCCTGGTCGCTGATCTGACGATTCCCGGAGACGGCGACATCGGTGATGATGGGCGTGGGGACGAACTCGAAGATCAGCGCGATCGATCCGTCGTCGTACGCCTGGGCCTTGGCGAGGATGCGTTTGAACCGCCCCAGACGATTGAGCCGGTGGACATCGTCGCGGACCGAGTCGGCCGAAAGGGGCGAGCCGGCGCGTGAGCGGATCTGATTGCGGACCATCTGCTGTTCGGAAGCCGCGATGCCCTCCAGGCGGATCTCGCGGATGGGACGGTCCTGATAGGGAATGACCGCGTCGCTGTCGCTCGATGGTGGGGCGGCCCGGGTCAGGGCATCGGGCTGTGGAGCGGGCGCCGCGGGGGCAAGGGGCTGGGCCAGCGCAGGAGCCGCACAGCAGGCCGCGGCGAGCGCCAAGGCGAGACCGCACGCACGCGCGATCGAGCGAGCGCCATGGGCGGCGGGAGCGGGGGCCGGGTTGACGGTGCGCGGACGGGGGTTCACAAGCCGGGACGATATCGGGGCGGCGTGCAGAACACAACGTCAAGCGGCGGCTTGACTTCTGGCGCGGGTGGAGGTCAGCGACGCGCAAGGATGGCGCGATACAGGTCTGCGAGGGTGCTTCCCACGGCCTGCGAGGAGAGATTCTGGGCGACCCAGGCCATCCCCCGCTCCACAAACGCGGGGCGGTCGGCCAGGGCGATTGCCTCCAGATAGGCCCCGGCAAGGGCCGCGGCGGAAGAAACGCAGGAGAAGCCACCCTGAACCCTGGCCAGTTCCGGGGCGAGGGCGAGGTTGCTGGTCATCACCGGGGGCGTGCCGACCACCAGGGCCTCCACGGCGACGAAGCCGAAGTTCTCGTGCTTGGAGTTGAGCGTCAGGACATCGCCCGCGGCGAGGGCCGGCCACTTGTCCTTGCCGGAGATAAACCCGGCGAAGCGGACGCGGCTGGCGATACCGAGGCGATCGGCGTGGGCCTTGAGCGCGGCGACGTACTCACCATCACCGTCGCCAAGGAGGAGCAGATGAAGATTCGGGAGCGTGCGTGAAGCCTCGGCGAGGGCATCCATCGCGAGTTCGACGCGTTTGACGTGGTGAAGTCGGCCCATGAAGACCACGGTCGGGGCATCGGCAGGGATGTTGAACCGCGCTCGGGCGGAGGCACGCATCTGTTCGCGGGGCGGCAGATCGTCGGGGATCTCCAAGGGGAGAGGGACAACATGCGTGCGGTCGCGCGGGATGGCCCGCGGGGGGATGGACTGGTCCTGCTCTTCGTGGGCGCAGTAGATGATCGCCGCGGCGTTCACGAGGGCTCGCCGGAGCCCGAGCGCGAGGAAGAGTTCTTTCTTCCATCGCTTCTGGCTAATGGCCGCGCGGACCAGCATGCCGTGGGGCTGCCAGACATAGGGGATGCTGGCTCGCCGGGCGGCACGCGCGGCGTGCAGAAGATCGGGCGACCACAGGCCGTGCAGGTGAAGCAGGTCGAACTGCCGCGAGGCGATCGCCGCGGCGGTTTCGCGGCCGAGATCGCCGGGGCCGAGTGTGCGGCCGAACGTGGCGGAGAGATTCCAACTGTCCTGGCCATGGGCCGCGCGGTCGCGGGTGATTCGCGGCCAGTGCGGGTCGTCGGCGGGAGGGCTTGTGGAAAACGCGCGGACCGACAGGCCGGGCTGTGTGCGGATCGCACCCAGCACGCCGAGAAAGGCGGTAGAGGTTCCGCCCGCGGGGGCATCCACGGACTGGATCATCTGCGCGATGCGGATGGGCTGGCCCTGACCGTTCATGCGGCGGGTCCGGCGGGCGGGGAGGAGGAAGAGCCGCCGGCAAGCTGCGAGCGCCGGGCCTCCTCGGCACGCTTGGATTCCTCGGCGGTCTGCATCTCGTGGTGCTTGGCCATGGAGACAAACTCGTACCACGCGAGCAGGCGGCACATGACGTAGCCGGGATAGCCGTCGCGGATGCCGAGCTGGATGAAGTAGCTGAAGAGGAACCGGAGCGAGGGCCGGAAGGGCAGTTTGCGGGCGTACCGCTTGAGCCAGCGCCGACGCTCGATGGGGCCGCCGAAGAGCGAGGCCTGCACCGCGCCGGCATCCTTGGCCTTCATCGCGTGGGCTTCCCACGTGGTATAGCGGTTGTGCTTCTCGATCCACGCGGTCAGGTCGGGGTAGGCGTAGTGCAGGAACTCGTGTTCGAGATAGCCCGCCGGGCCAGAGGAGAGCACCACGTGCTCGTGGACTTCGTTGTCGCCCGAGCCGGTGTTGCCGAGGTTGCCGATGCGTTCGTAGCGACCCACCGCGTGCTTGAAGAGGCGGACGTTCCACGAGGGGTAGTAGCCGCAGCCGCGGATCCAGCGGCCCATGAACATGAAGCGCCGGTTGAGCCAGTAGCCGTCGCCGCAGCCGGCCTTGCGCGGGTCTCGGGCGGTGTAGGTGCCCGTGACGACCTGGCGGACTTCCTCGGCGAGCTCGGGGGTCATGTACTCATCGGCATCGAGGATGAGCACCCACTCGTTCTTCCAGGGGACCTGCTCAAGCGCCCAGTTCTTCTTCTTGGGCCAGCCTTCCTTGGAGTAGTGGAACTGGTAGACATCCGCGCCCAGGGCCTGGGACATGGGAATGGTGAGGTCGGTGGATTGTGAATCGACGACGACGACCTCGTTGGCCCACATGCAGTGGCGGATGCACTCGATGATGTTGCGCTGCTCGTTCTTGACGGGGATGAGCACGCTGACGGGGACGCTGGCGCGGGCGGGCCACTTGCCGGGGGGGAAGGGGACTTCGCCAAGTTCTTCGCGCACGCGGTCGATGCGTTCATCGAGGGGCGCGGGCGTTGGCCCCCCACTGCTGGGTGTGCCGGAGACTGTCGCAGGGATGCGCACGGCCGGAAGCGGCGCGGGCGCGACAGCCTCGGCGATCTGCTCCGGCGCTTTGACGACCGAGCCCGATGCGCTGGTGACGACCGACAGCTCGCCCTCGGCCACGGCCAGGCCGCGGGCGGGCGGGGGCGGCGGGGCGGACTGCGACGCGATGAGTTCGAGGTTGCGATCGGCGCCGAGCGATCGGAGCTCCGCCAGCTTGAGCGAGATGAACGTGTCGTACATCGCCAGCAGCAGACAGAAGCGGAAGCCCGCGACGCCATCGAGGAAGCCCAGCCGCACGACGTACATGTAGAGGAACCGCCAGATGCCCGAGAACGGCAGCCGCGGCAGGACATTGGTCTTCAGCCAGCGGCGCGTGGCGATGCCGCGTTCGAGCCGGGTGGCGCGGTCGGCGGGCGTCCGCGCCATCTCGCGGATGAGTTCGCGGGCTTCGAGCGTCGAGTAGCGGTTGTGCTTGGCGATGAAGTGTTCGAGGCCGCGGCGGTCCTCGTGGAGCATGTAGTGCTTCAGGCGGCTGGTCGGCCCGGTGACGACCATGTGCTCGTGGACTTCGCGGTCTTCGTAGCGTGCGCTGCCGCGGCGGAAGAAGCGGAGGTTGTAGCTGGGGAAGAACCCGGCGTGGCGGATCGGCGCACCCATGAACTTGGTGAGGCGGTTGACATAGAAACCCGCATCTGGGGTTTGCGCGGCGGGCTTTGCGGCGATGGCGATCATCTCATCGCGCAGCTCGGGGGTGATGGATTCATCGGAATCGAGGATGAAGACCCAGTCGCTGGTAATGGGCAGGTTCTCGAGGCCCCAGTTCTTCTGGCGGGCGTAGCCGAGCCAGGGTCGGTGGATGACCTGCGCTCCGGCCTTGCGGGCGATCTCCTGGCTGCCGTCGTTGGAGCCGGAGTCGACGACGTAGACCGCATCGGCCCAGCCCATGACGCTCGCGAGGGCGTGGGGGAGGTTCGCGGCCTCGTTGAAGCTGAGGATCATGACCTCGATGTTGGAGCGGCGGGTGCGCGTGCCGCCTGCCCCCCCGGATGCGCCGTTGGTCTGCGGGGCGGCCGCCGCGGCGGTGTCGGGGGCGGCGGCCTGAGTGTGGGCATCGGCGGAGGGGGTCATAGAGAACTGCGGGGTCGTGGGAAGGAAGAGCCCTGAACGAGTGACGTACGCCCCGGCCCTCGGAGAGGGTCGGGAAAACGGGTTGGCTCGCTGATTATTCGGCTGTTCGGGGGTCGGGCTTGGAGGGGGAAGTGTCCAAGCCTGAATCGAATGCGAGGATGAGCCTTGGCGAGGGCTGGTCGGGGAGTTATGTTGGGGGTCTCTCCTGAATGATCCGCCGTTACGGGTTTGTGGTCGAAAGGCTGTGCGTGGGAATCACCGGACGATGCCTCAGCAAGGTGATTGCGTTGTTTGCGATCGCAGGGTGCGCGGCCGCAGCGCGCGGGGAACTCGTCGTGAACGGTGGCTTCGAGACTGGCGGGCTCTTTCCTTGGATGGCCCCTCCGTTTAACCCACCTCAATCAGTTTTTTGGGTGTCAGCGGGAGGTGGACACAGCGGCACATACTTCGCCAGGTTGTCATCCGAAAGCCTTCAGTGGATGAGCCAAGTCTTGCCCACCACCGCCGGGTCGGACTACGAGTTGAGCTTTTGGGTCAGGCGGACGTCGCTCGGCCCCGGACCATTTCTTGTGCGTTGGGAAGGCCACATCGTCCACGACCATTTCATGGGGAACCTTGACTATTTCGAGTGGAAGCGCTTTACCGTCCCCCTGCATTCCAACATCACTGGTTCTCTGCTGGAGTTTGGCCAAGATTACTTCCCGCAGGAGTACCACATCGATGACATCTCCGTCGTGGCGGTGCCTGCGCCGGGGGCCGCGGCGTTGCTGGTGATGGGCGGCGTTGTCGCGCTGCGCAGACGGCGATCTTGAAGACCTGCACGGGCAGGATGCCCGTGCCACTCGCGTCAGTACGCCTTCCGCAATCTCGCCGACGGGATGTTGAGCTGGTCGCGGTACTTGGCCACCGTGCGGCGGGCGATTTCGATGCCGCGCTCCTTCAAGGCATCGGCGAGGGCATCGTCGCTCAGGGGGTTCTTGCGGTCCTCGGCATCGATGATGTCCTTGAGCGCGGCCTTGATGGCGTCCCAGCTCATCTCCTCGCCGGACTGGGTCTGGGTTCCGCCGGAGAAGAAGGAACGCAGCGGGACGATGCCGCGGGGCGTGAGGAGATACTTCTCGGCGACTGCGCGGCTGACGGTGGCGACGTGGACGCCGAGCTGCTCGGCGACGAGGGTCATGGGCAGGGGCCTGAGGGCCTGCGGGCCGTAGTCGAAGAACTCGCGCTGGGCATCCACCACGACCTTGATCACACGGAGCAGGGTCTTGCGGCGCTGCTCGACGGCGTCGATCAGCCATGAGGCGTTGGAGAGGGACTTCTTGAGGAACTCGCGCGTGGGCTTGGGGGCTTCGCGGTCCTTGGCGAGCATCGCGTACTCGCGGTTGATCCGCAGGCCGGGCATGCGCGAGTCGTTCAGGTAGGCGACGTAGCGGTCGGCATCGGCATCGTACTCGACGATCGCATCGGGGACGACCGCGCTGGGCGGCTCCTGCACGAGCTGGCGGCCCGGGGCGAGGCTGAGGAAGCGCATCCGCTCCATGGCGTGCTTGAGCTCATCCATGGAGAGGCCGGTCTTCTCGACGATCCGAGGCAGACGGTTCTGGGCGAGGTCCTCCAGGTGCTCGTCGATCAACTTGCGCACAATGGCCCAGCCGGCGCGGTCCTCCCC
>JAEYUO010000004.1 GCA_023432465.1 Planctomycetota bacterium
CGATCGCCGGGCGCTTCGAGGTAGTTCAGCACGCGCTCGATGATCGACTCGGCGAGCTTGGTGGACATCGAGTCCCACAGGAAGCCGAACCAGACGTCCACTGCACGGACGGTCGAGGCGAAACGAACAAGGTCCTTCTCCAGGATGAGGCGCAGCATCCGCCTGAACGCACCGGGGTGGGCGATGTCCACGGACTCGAGGATGCTCTGGCGGAGGCCCTCCTGTCGCTGGGCGGCGAGGAGCATGCGCTCGACGTAGTCCCAGGCCTCTTCGCTGCTGGAGTTCAAAAATGCCGAGCTGACATGGCGGCCGGGGATGCCGATCTCGTGCTCACCGTTGCCCGATTGTCGGAGAATGTCGAACACCCGTGCGCCAATAGGGCCGCCTTCGTCGATGGCTGTAGCGAGGAGGAGCGTGGTCGACCGGTGGACACCGCCGTAGCCGAGGTGCCCCGCCCACACCGCCAGCCATTCGATATCGGGGTCGTACGACTTGAGGTCTGTGCATACGTGATCGAGCCAGCGGTCGCGATTCTCAGAAACGAAACGCGCGTTACCGGGCGCCCGCAGCGGGCGCGACCGCCACAGGTGCGTGGCCGCGGCGTGCTGGAGACGCGACCAGGTGCGTTCGAAGCCGTCGGCAAGCCTTGGGAAGAGCGTCGAGAACAGCCACCGCCGCTGCGTGTCGACCAGCTTGCTCGCCGAAAAGCTCTGCGCCCTTGCCAGGATGGTGGGGCGGTCTTCGAGACCGTCATCGCTCAAGCTGCGCACCCACGAGTGGACTGGCTCGGCCAGCTTCGCTGCGGCGGCGACTCGGCGCTGATGCCAGCCATCGATCTTGAACGCTTGAAGACGCTCCTCCGCTTGATCCGACTTCAACATCTCTACGCCCCTGCAAGAAAGACCAACCGGATGAATGTGACGCGGCTGTCGGCATGAAGGAAGACCTGTGCGTCGAGGTCGCGGTGCTCCTGGCCGTCGATCGCCACGATGTAGAGGCCATCCTCGAACGCCAGCAACGCGGCCGCGATGGCGTCGTCCTCCGACGGGGCGGGGAGTGACTCGCGCCCTTCGGGGGAGACGCGGCCGGATTCAAGCTCGCGCTCGATCCGGCCAGCGGTGAAAACACGGTCGAGCCGGCGCTCTTCGCGCCGCCGCTCATAGGCTTCCACTTCGACGGTGGCGATCAGCGAAATGAGGTCCCGCAGCGTGATCCCTCCGCCGCCACCGAAGTCATCTGGAGGCAACGGGACAGAGAAGTCCGCGAAGAGCGGACGACGAGACCCAAGCACTTTGCCCGTGATGGTGAGCGACATGAGTCGCCATTCTAACGAATGTGCAATCAACCGCAAGCCACTCCGCGACGGGCATCACCTTGGTCCGCGGGAACGGGGCGTGGCAGGTCAGAACCCCCCGCAACCCGTGAACCACAGCGACAGAAACCGGAAGATGTCGGGCACACCAACCCCGGGCGTGCCGTCGATGTCCGCGTTGGGTTCGCCACGGAACCAGTCGGTGAGATAGGCGAAGATGTCCTGGATGTTGCTTGCAAAGTCGCCATTCCAGTCCGCGATGCACGGCTAGATGGTGAGGCGGATGAAGGACTCGCCGAGTTCGCCCTGAAGCGGAGTGGGGAAGCTCGCAACCACCGGTGCGATGTTGAGGAACCAGTAGGACAGCTCGCTCTGGCCTTGGGGCGTGACGATCTCGCCATTGAGCCCGGCTGACTCGAAGCTCGCTTCGAATGTGCCCTGACCGAGCCAGTTGAAGTCTGTGGCGCCGAATGCCAGGATGCCGCCGGTGGGGCCGCCGAACTCAAAGAGCAGATTCTCTGCCTGGAACTCGCCGGCCGTTGTGAAGGTGAGCTGTACTTCGGTGTTGGTGATGACTCCCGACCACGTCGCGGCGATCAGATACTCCCCGCCGAAGGGCAGGAGGGGCAGTCCTGTCAGCGGAAGGTCCTGCTGGACAGGCGCCGGCTGGGCGCGGCCAACTGTTGCCGCGGAGCAGGTGACAAGGGCGAGCATCAGGAGCTGTCGAGTGTGGCGCATGGGAAAGCCTCCTTGGTGCGGCCACGCCACGGGGCCGCTGATCTGTATACGGGAGTCGTGGTGGATGGGGTGCGGCGGGCATTCGGTGGACGTCAGATTCGTTGATCGCAGGCGTGCAAACTGCCGAACAAACCCAAAGCGAACGAGACGGCAGGGTGTGCGTACTTTCCGCACCGGCGGCGTATCATCGCGAGGTGTTTGGCCGCGAGAAAGGCGGCCGATTTCTGCGGCTCCGGAGAGCCGACCGATGTGCGAACATTTTCAAGGAGGGAAGACCATGACCCAGGTCTCCAGCAAGCCCGGCACGACCAGCACGACCAACGGCCATCACGGCAACGGCGCGCAGGCTCAGGTCGGCAAATACTCCCTCCCCGGCCCGGATGTGTGGGCCAACCCCGCGCTCACCACCGAGAAGCCGCTCGTGTACGTGAACGGCCGCATGGTTCCCAAGAGCCAGGCGATGGTGAACGTGTATGACCATGGGCTGCTGTACGGCGACGGCGTGTTCGAGGGCATCCGCATCTACAAGGGCAAGATCTTCAAGTGCATGCGGCACATCGAGCGGCTGTGGAAGTCCGCCGAGGCGATCCGCATGACCAACATCCCCGTCAGCAAGCAGCAGATGGTGGACATCCAGCGGGCATGTATCGAGGCCAACGGCATCACCGACGGGTACATCCGTCTGCTGGTGACCCGCGGCATCGGCACGCTGGGGCTCGACCCGCGTCGCTGTCCGACGCCGGGGGTGATCTGCATCGCCGACCAGATCTCGCTGTTCCCGCCGGAGATGTACGAGAAGGGGATGCGAGTCGTCGTGGCCAACCGGCCCAAGACCCCGATCCCGTGCCTCGATCCGCGGATAAAGAGCCTGAACTACCTGAACAACATCCTGGCCAAGTGCGAGTCGATCGATTTCGGCTGCCACGAGGTCATCATGCTGAACACCGACGGGTACGTCACGGAGGGCTCGGGCGACAACCTGTTTGTCGTGAAGGGCGGCAAGGTGTATACGCCGCCGCCCGAGGACGGCATGCTCGAGGGCATCACCCGCGAGTTCGTCGTCAAGACGCTGTGCAAGGACATCGGTGTGAAGTGCCTTGAGAAGCGCATGCGGCTGGAGGATGTGCTCGACGGGGATGAGGTTTTCCTGACCGGCTCGGCCGCGGAGATCATCAGCGTCACGCAGATCGATCAGCACGACAACAAGAAGATCACCCGGGAGTTCCACATCTCCGAGGGCGAGGGGCCGATCACCAAGCGGCTGCGGCAGCGGTTCCGGGAGATCGTGACCAGCGACCACGTGCCGGAGGATTGAGCGGAAGCGGTCGCCGCGGAATGAACCCGGACAGGAGTTTGCTCAAACCAGAACCCAGCGGCACATTGTCGCTGGGTTCTTTCGTTGCGCATCGCGACAAAGGGTGGAGACTGTCGCTACACTCGCGCCCTGAAGTCGCCGTTTAACCACCCCTTGCGAACCGGACCTGACATGACCACAGCTCCGACCGCTCCGTCCGTTCACTCGCTCGCTTCTCATCCCGCGAACACCGTGTCCAAGCCCGCATCAACCCCGCGTGCCGCCGCTCACGAGGATCACTCGTGGCTGTCGCTGTATCGCGGCCGGTTCATCGTGTTCGAGGGGCCGGACGGCTCGGGCAAGAGCACGCAGTTTCGGAAGCTTTCGGATGCCGCGAAGGCGAAGTCCATCACGCTGTGCGAGGTGCGCGAGCCTGGCGGGACGCCGGTGGGGGAGAAGATCCGCGAGGCTCTGCTTGCGCGTGTGCAGCCTGGGATGGACATGTCGCTGCGATGCGAGATGCTGCTCTACATGGCGAGCCGGGCGGAACTGGTGGAGAAGCGCATCCGGCCCGCGCTGAAGGCAGGAGAGCTGGTGCTGGCGGACCGGTACGTGGCGAGTACGCTGGCGTACCAGGGCGCGGCGGGCGGGCTGAGCGGGGCGGACATTTCCGCGGTGGCGCGCGTCGCAACGCAGAACCTCCAGCCGGACCTGGTGGTGATCTTCGATCTGGATGAAGCCGCGGCGGCGAAACGGCTCAGCCCGCTTCTTGACCGGATGGAAGCGAAGGGCGCGGCGTTTCACCGGAAGGTGCGACAGGGGTACCTGGACCTTGCCAAGGGCGACCCGTCGCGATATGCGGTGGTCGATGCGAGCAAAGACCCGGAGACGGTGTGGAAGAGCCTGTGCGCGACCATGGCCGAGCGGACGGCGCATCTGGCTGTGAAGCGGTGAGGGTTGTTCGAAGGCAGGTACGCAGAGGTCGCAGAGATCTCGCAGAGGTCACAGAGAAAGAGTGGGAGATGCGGAAGCCTGCGCGAGCGAGCGTTGATGAACTCTGCGGAAGTCCGGCCGCGGACGGGGTCGAGATCCATGTGACCAAACTGGATCGTGGGATGGTCTTGTTGGCAGGAGATCGGCGTTCCTTGCTGTTTCTCTCGAAGCTCATTGCGGCTCAGGCGGATACTGCAGACGAGAGCAATGGTCTACAGATTGGACCGAAGTGTGCGGGCAGCACACTGTTTGCCTCGAACTCCACGCTTGGGTTGTACATCCACACAGTCAAGGCCGATTCGCCTCTGCATAAGTCAACTACACGCAAACCGTCACGCATCACCACCAAGCGAATGAAACGTGGATCAGCAAGGATGTGACAAGCTTCTTCTCTGCGCACTCCGCGTCCTTCTCAGCGACCTCTGCGTACCTGCCTTGTCCAAGCCCATGACCGCCGCACTTCTCATCCTCGCCGCTTACCTCGCCGGGTCGATCCCCTTCGGCTTCATCATCGCGAGGATGCGCGGGATCGACATCCGCAAGCACGGGTCGGGGAACATTGGCGCGACAAACGTCGGGCGCGTGCTTGGGCGGAAGTGGGGGGGGTTGTGCTTTGGGCTGGATGTTCTGAAGGGCCTGCTGCCCACGCTGTGTGCTGGTTGTTGGCTCGGGCTCGTGCGGTTTGATGGTGGCACGGTCGCCGGCGCTTCAACCGCAACGCTCTTTATCTGGCTCGGGGCGATGGCCGCGACGGTCGTTGGGCACATGTTCCCGGTCTGGCTCGGGTTCAAGGGCGGCAAGGGTGTGGCGACCGGGTTCGGCGCGCTGCTGGGCGTGTGGCCGGTGCTGACGCTTGCCGCGATCGGCGCTTTGCTGGTGTGGCTGGGCAGCGTGAAGCTCTGCCGGATGGTCGGCATTTCATCCGTGCTCGCGGCGCTGTGCTTGCCGGTGTTCGTGTTTGTACAGCCGTGGATCGCCGCGGCGATGAACAGGGCGGAGCATCCGCCGATCTGGCCTTTCGGGGCGGTCGCGTGCGTTCTCGCGGCGGTCGTGGTGATCAAGCACCGCACGAACATCGCGCGGACCCTGGCGGGGACGGAGCCGCGGATCGGCCGAAAGTCAGGCCCCGCGGGCGCAGGGCCATCGGGCGATTCCGCCGCATAATCGCGCCACGCCGCACAGAGCGCGATTGGTCCGGTTTGAGATATCTCAACACACGATGTTCTCGGACACAAGCTGCGCAGGCTGCACGCCTCGTGCGGGCGGGCGGGTCACTATCGCGGTGGGAGGGGTTCACCCGCTCCGGGGTGGATCCGATGATGAGCAGGACAAGGGGGCATGAGTTCTCGGGGAGCCTGCCATGGCCACGACCAAGCTGAAACTGCACCGCGACAAGCCCGTATCGACCGACTGCGCGGACGAGATCCCGGCGACGTTCAGGTTTCCTGCGATCCCTCGGGGCAGGGGGGAGCGTGGCCAGGCGCAGCGTCGGACACTGATGGCCGCACGGGTGGAGCCGGGTGACGACGCCAGGTCGGAAAAGTCTCGCGATCTGCGTCCGCCCCCGCTGAAGCTCACCAGCGATGACGGGACCGTTCACACGCCCGAGCTTGTGAAGCAGATCGAAATGACGCTGGAGGCGATGCAGGCCCGGGTCGATCGGCTGCGCAGGCACGTGGATGAGCCGTACCGGTTCCCGACGAACGAGGATGACAACGACCACCGGCCGACGGCGGCGTGAAGCACGTCCTGGGTCCTCAGGTCCTGAGTCCTGCAAGCGAGTTGACGCTCAAAGTTCGACTCGCTCCAAGGAGTGAGCGATGCCATGCCACGCTCAATCCGCCGGCACGCACCGGCCCTTGGCCCACCGGCGAAGCTCATCCACGCGCTCTCGCATCGTGACCGAGAGCGGCGGCGAGTTCTTCGCGGCATCGACGACCATGTCAGTGGTCAATGCATCGCCCTTCGCCGCGGCCTTGTAAAGCGACGCGATGATGGCCTGCTCGATCTCCGCGCCGGAATAGCCGTGCGTTGCGGCGACGATTCGCGGGACATCGAACATCTTCGGGTCCTGGTTTCGCTGCAGCAGGTGGATGCGGATGATCTGGTCTCGGGCCTCCTCGGCGGGGAGATCGACAAAGAAGATCTCATCGAAGCGGCCTTTGCGGAGGAGTTCGGGCGGGAGTGCCTCGATGTCGTTGGCCGTGGCGACGAGGAAGACCGGCGCGCGGTGCTCCTGCATCCAGGTGAGGAGCGCGCCGAACATGCGGCGCGACAGCCCGCCATCGGTCGATGTGCTGGCCGCGCCGGCGAACGCCTTCTCGATCTCGTCGATCCAGAGCACGATCGGGGCCATTGCTTCGGCCTGGCGGAGGGCATCGCGCAGGCGCCGCTCGGACTCGCCGATGTACCGGTCATAGAGCCCGCCGACATCCATGCGGAGCAGCGGGCGCTGCCACGCGGTGGCGATGGCCTTGGCGCACAGGCTCTTGCCCGCGCCCTGCACCCCGAGCATCAGCACGCCTCGCGGCGGCACGAGGCCCTTGGCAGCGGCCTCGGGCTCGAACGCCTGCTCGCGGTCGGCCAGCCACTGCTTCAGGTTCTTCATCCCGCCAATCGAGGAAAGATCCACCGGGCTCTTGACGTACTCCAGCAAGCCCCCGGCGGTGACGGCCTGCCTCTTGAGCGAGAGGATGTTGTGCAAGTCTTTGGCGTCGAAGGTGCGGTCTTCGGCGATGGCGTCGAGAACGACCTGGCGAGCCTGGCGCCGTGTCAGGCCCGCCAGGTTCCGCAGGAAGGTCTCAAGGTCTCTCTTGGAGAGGTTGACACGGACGGGCTTGCCGCGATGGGCCCATTGAAGCGTGGCCTTGACGATGTCATGAAGCTCATCGCGTGTGGGGAAGGACAGGTCCAGTCGCGTCGCATCGGCCATGACCGCCGGCGGGAGATCCGAGCGGTGATCGATCAGCACCAGTGTCGCGCCGTGCCGTTGAAGCCGCGGAATAGTCTCGCGCAGAAGGCGGAGCGTGCGGTCGTCAGATAAGTGCGGTGCGAGATCGAGCGCGGCGAGGACCGGGCCGTTGCTCCCGCCCATTCCCGCCGCGGAGTCCTTCATCTCGGCGATCTGGGCCATCCGGGCCAGGCCGATGACCGGGTTCTCGGTGGCGGATTCGACCGGGGCATTGGAGAGCAGGGTGTCCGAGACACCCTTGATGATCGACCAGCACCACGCGCCGCGGCCCAGACGGATTGCGGCATCGCGAACCAACTGGAGGGCGTAGTCCTCCTCGAACGTCGGGATGTAGATGCAGGGGTGGTGCGCGCGGATGAGCTCGCACAACTGATCGAGGTTGGAGGGTTGGGTGGGCATTCCGCGTGCGAATGAGACGAGTCCGGAGGAGCGGTGCAGGCCGGCCACTTCGGACGGCATGGGCCATGGTACTGGATGTTGGGACACCGCGGCCGGCGATTCCACCGGGGAAGGCTGGAAGGGGGTCCGCCGGCTCAACGCTCGTTGACGCGGAGCACGACCACGGTGATGTCGTCGGTGCGGCCGGAGAGGCCGCTGAACTGCCGAACCGCCGCGAGGATGTGGTCGGTGATGCGTGCTGCGGAGGCGTTGGGCTCGCGTTCGAGAAGCTCCAGCAGGGCGAGCTTGAGGCGCGTGCCGCCGAACTTGGTGCCCTCGAAGTTCACGGCGTCGTGCAGGCCATCGGTCCAGGAGATGATGACATCCCGTGGCTGGAGCTGGAACACGCCCAGCGGATACTCCTGCGTCGGGTCGATCCCCAGCGCCATGCCGTCGGCGGTGAGCCGCTGGCAGTCGCGGTCGGTCACGGGGCGATCGCGCGGGACGCGGATAAGCAGCGGCCAGTCATGACCGGCAGCGCAATAGGTGAGTCGGAGCGACACGGGGTCCGCAACGCCGTACCACAGCGTGACAAACTCGTTGTCAAGCGTGTCTCGGACGAGCGCGCGGTTGACCCGCTTGAGCACATCGCCAATGTGGTAGACGTCCTGCGCGTGCGCGCGAAGGCTGGCGCGGACGCTGGACATGAGCAGCGCGGCAGGAACGCCCTTGCCGGCGACATCTCCCACAAGCACTCCCAGGTGGCCGCCGAGCTCAAGGAAGTCGTAGAAATCGCCCCCGAGCTCGAACGACGGGGCGTAGTGCGCTGCGACATCGAACGGCGGCACATTTGGCGTGGTCCGCGGCAGCATCCGCCGCTGCACACTCGCCGCCAGACGCACCTGCCGCTTCATCGCCTCGTCCTGCTCGCGGAGCTTGCGGAGCCGGGCCGTCGTCACCGCGGCCGCGGCGTGCTCGGCGATGGCTTTCAGCAGTTCACCTTCGGCCGACGTGAAAACGCGAGCCTGCCGGGTGTACAGCCGGATGAGCCCGATCGGCGTTCCCTGATCGAGCAGCCCCGTGGTGATCAGGCTGACGAGTCCCTCGGTGCGGATGCGCTCCGTCGCCTCGATGCGCGGGTCGTGGAGCAGGTCTTCGACGCAGATTACTTCGCCCTTGAGCGCGGCCTGCCGCAGGATGCCGTGACGCGACAGGGTCTCGGTGTCGCTGGTCCAAGTGCTGGAGAGGCCATGCGAGGCCCGGATGGCGGGCACATCGCGCCCGTCTTCAATGAGCGCGATCGACCCCGCATCGACGTTGAGCGTCTGAATCGCCAGGAGGAGTGCGGCCTCCAGCAACCGGTCGATATCGGTGCCGCCCGCGCCGGCCGATTGGCTCTCGGTGAGCATCGCGCTCAGGCGGTAGAGCGCATCGAGCTCCTTGATCCGCTGGCGGAGCGTCCACTGCGCCTCGCAGACGTCGCACACCGAAGAGGCGAGCAGACCGAGCGCGCGCCGGATGGCCTCGGCACGTTCCGGTTCGGCATCCCGCGGCATGCACAGGACAATGGCCCCGAGAAGCCCCGCCCGGATCCGCAGCGGGACGGGCGTCGGCTCGAAGCACTCGGCGGCGGTCCGGGAGACGAGCTGGAAGGCACGCTCGCGGCCGATTGCCTCGGTCACAATCGACCACGGATGCCCGCCACCGCTCACCGTGGCGTCATCGCGCCAAACGGGGATGATGACCTCGCCGCTCTGGTCCCGGAGCCATATGGGGACTCGAAGAAGCTGGGCCAACTCGTCGCAGAGCGCGGAGACCGAGCCGTCGGTCAGGAAGTCGCGCATGGCGACCGCCGCCGGAACGATGGGTGCGGGAGGCGTGGGAGCCACGGAAACAGCGGGGGGTGGGGTGGTCACAACAGGCTGGGGAGGGACGACAAAGAGGCACGGAGGCCGGTTCTGGCCTCCTCACAGGGGTGTTGGCGGGATGGTACGCCAAGGGCGGCGGATTGCTCAGACACCAACGGCTCGCAGCACCCCTAAACAGGGGATATGCCAAGAGAATGCTGTTCGTAACGTCCCCCGCGGGTTACACTTGGGGAGTTCGGTTTCGATCCTGACTCTGCACGTAAGGGCTCACCCCAAGCGCAAGTCGGGTCGATGGCAAGTGGCGCGTTGAGTTCGTCACGCTCCTGCCCGGGGCAGTTCCGGGGCCTTCGCCATTGCACGGTGGGGGAAGGAGACGGCGATATGAGCACGATCCATGCAGTTGCCCAAGCGGCGCACAGCGCACGAGTAGTGGTCCAGTCGCCCCCTGCCGTGGAGATGCCCGGCGCGCCGGGTTGGCACGATGAGGTGTATCGCGCAGCGGAGCACGATGCCGCGAGGGTTCCTTGGGCCGATGAGCGGGCGAACCCCGCGCTGGTGTCGTGGCTGAACGTCGAGGCGCCAGGACGCGTGCGTCCCGGTGCGCGGGCCGTCGTCATCGGAAGCGGACTTGGAGATGACGTCGCGGAACTGATCAACCGCGGCTACGACGCGGCCGGATTCGACATCTCGCCCACCGCGGTCGACTGGTCAAGGCACCGCTTCCCGCAGCACGCCGAGGCGTTCATGGTCTCGGATCTGTTCGAACTGCCGCCCCGCCTGCGGAGGCGGTTTGATCTGGTTGTCGAGGTGAACACGATTCAGTCGGTGCTGCCGGAGCATCGCCAGGCGGCCGTTGCGGCGGTGGCGAGCCTGTGCTGCCCGCGTGGAACGGTCGTGTGCGTGTGCCGCGGGCGCGATGATGAGCAATCATTGGAGAGCTTCAAGGGTCCGCCATGGCCGCTGAGCTCCAAGGAGCTGGTGGCGATGTTTGAGAGCGCGGGGATGCACCCGGTGCGGGAACCGGATGACTTTGAAGACGATGAGACCCCCCCGGTTCGCCGCATCCGCGCGGCGTTTGTGCATCGCTGAGCCGGGAACAGAGAGCAGAAAGCAGAGAACAGAGAGCCGGGCAACAATGCCCTGTGCTGTCGTACTTTCGAAAGCGAAGGCGGGGTCGGGTGCTGGGGGAAGCCGCACGCGCGGGCGTGGCGCTCGCGCTCTCGCCGAAGCTGGCCGCGTGGCTGGGGCTCTCGCAGGCGGAGCGGGACAAGCTGTGCGACCTCACGCTTGTGATGATTGTTGAAAAGAGGTGGGAGGGGTGCGACGGGCTGGTGCTGACCGAGCACATGCGGATGATCATCGCGGCGCAGGCGGTGCTGCTGCTCATCGGGTTCGACATCGATCCGCTCATCGATCCGGTGTATCCCAACGTTCAGGAAGTGCTGGTGTACCCGACCGGCTACTTCGCGACGACGCAGCGGCGCGATGCCCTGGGCGTGGTTCACGAGGGCTCGCCGAATCTGGGCGAGGCGTGGTACAGCGGCCCGGTGATCGTTTCATGGGCCGATGCCATTCACGGCGTGGCGGATGGCGATGACGGGCGGAACCTCGTGTTGCACGAGTTTGCCCACAAGCTCGACATGCTCGACGGCGTGGTCGATGGCACGCCGCCGCTGGGCGGCGCGGCGGAGTATCGCACGTGGCGCAACGTCATGAACGACGCGTTCAACCGGCTGCGGATGGCGAGGCCGGGGGAATCGGTGCTCGTGCTGGATCGCTACGGCGCGACGAACCCCGCGGAGTTCTTCGCGGTGGCGACGGAGGCGTTCTTCGAGCGCTCGCGCGAGCTTCGGCAGCGCGAGCCCGCGTTGTACGACACGTTGAAGATGTACTTCAGGCAGGACCCCGCCGGGCGGACCTGAAGCAACGCGAGCCGACAGGCAGGGCGCGCGGGGGGACGGGGGGGGCTACTGCGCCGCCTTGAGCGCCTTCTTCGCCGCGCGGGCCTTAGCCCAGATGTTCAGCATTTCCACGCCCAGCGAGAACGCCATCGCGAAGTAGACCATCTTCTTGTCGATGTGCCCGCCCGTGCCCTCGACGATCAGCATCACGCCGATGAGGATGAGGAACGACAGGGCAAGCATCTTGATCGTGGGGTGTTTGTCCACGAAGCGGGCGATGTAGCCGCTGAAGACCAGCATGACGCCTACCGCGGCGACGATGGCGATGACCATGACCGGTTTGTTATCCGTCATCCCGACCGCCGTGATGACCGAGTCCAGCGAGAAGACCAGGTCAACAAGCAGGATCTGCACAAGCGCCATCGCGAACCCGTTGCCCGCCGCCTTGGTGATCGCGGCGGCCTGCCCGGTGCCTGCATGTGGAAGCGGTTCGACCACGCCGCCCGTCTCGATCTTGTGGTGGATCTCGTACGTGCTCTTGGCGACCAAGAACAGGCCGCCCAGCAACATCACCAGATCCTTGCCGCTCACGACGTGGCCGATGATGGGGAGTGTGAAGAGCTTGAGGTCCTTGAGGCCCATGACCCATGAGATGGCAAACAGCAGAGCGATGCGCATCAACATCGCCAGTGACAGACCGATGATGCGGGCTCTGTCGCGCTGATGCTCGGGCAGACGCCCGCACAGGATGGCGATGAAGATGACGTTGTCGATGCCCAGCACGATCTCCAGGCTGGTCAGCGTCAGCAGCGCGATGAGCGCTTCGGGCTGGGCGAGGCTGGACCAGTCGTATTCGGCGAGGGTCAACATGGCGATTCCATTCATGGCCGCGGCCGACAGCAGATATACCTGTCCGACATCCGACCTCGCGGCGGGGAGCACCAGCGTAACCTCTCGGCCGTGTCCACGCTCCTGACGCCCCCCATCCTCTTCTTTGTTCTCGGAATGCTCGCGGCGGCCCTTCGCACCGGGCTGAAGATTCCGCACCCGATCCCCAAACTCCTCTCGCTGTACCTGCTGTTTGCGATTGGGTTCAAGGGCGGCCTCAGCCTCGCCGCAACCGGCGCGAGCCGCGAGCTCTTCGCCACGCTCGCCGCCGGCATCGCCCTCTCCGCCGCGATCCCGGTTGTCGTCTTTGCCGTCCTCCGACGCCGAATCGGCATCCTGAACGCCGCGGCGGTCGCCGCGACCTATGGCTCCATCTCGGCGGTGACGTTCATCACCGCCAGTGCGGTGCTCAGCGAACTGGGGATCGCGCAGTCGGGGTACATGGTCGCGGTCATGGCGGTCATGGAGTCGCCGGCGATCGTGGTCAGCCTGATGCTCCTGCGGGTCTCCGACAAGTCCGCGCAGCCCGGCGAAGCGCGGCGGGCGTCGTGGGGCCGGCTCCTGCACGAGTCGTTCCTGAACGGACCGGTCTTCCTCCTGCTTGGGTCCATGGCCGTGGGCGTGCTCGCAGGCGAGAAGGGTGCGGCGATGCTCAAGCCCTTCGCATCGGACATGTTCGTGGGCGCGCTGTGCTTCTTCCTCCTGGACCTCGGCCTGCTCGCGGCGGGGCGCCTCCGCGAAGTCGGAAAGGCGGGCTGGGTCTGCATCGTGTTCGCCGCCGTTGCCCCGGCCGTGCAGGGGGGGCTCGGGCTGGTGGTTGCCCGGCTTCTGGGCATGTCCGCCGGGGATGCCCTGCTTTTGACGTTGCTCGCGGGCTCGGCCTCATACATCGCCGCCCCCGCCGCGCTGAAGCTGGCCATCCCCAAGGCAAACCCGGGCCTGTATGTCACCATGGCGCTGGGCATCACCTTCCCGTTGAACATCGCCATCGGCATCCCGGCGTGGCTGGCGCTGATCCGGCTGTGGTGGCCCACCTGAGCGGTCCGCCGCGGCGGTCACTTACAGTTCCCCGTGCCCAGAAAGTCCAAGGATGCCGATGACGGGCCCCGGCCCGCGGATGGGGATGCGCGGCACAACGCGCTCCCCGCCTGGGGAAGCGAACCCCGTGAGGAACGGTTGGCGCGGCTGCTGCGCAAGGCCCGCGAGCTTCCGCCCTCTGCCGGCGTATACCTGATGAAAGATGCGGCAGAGGTCGTGCTGTACGTCGGCAAGGCCTCACGCCTGAATGACCGGGTGTCCAGCTACTTCATCCCCTCCGCCGACCTGGGCCCTCGGAAGCAGCCGCTGCTCGAACTCGTTCACGACTTTGAGACGCTGGATTGCGAGGGGGAGTGGGAGGCCCTGCTCACCGAGAACCGGCTGATCAAGGACATCTCGCCGCGGTTCAATGCGAGGCTGACGGATGACAAGACGTTCCCGTACCTGGTGGTCAGCACGAAGGAGGACTTCCCGCGGGTCGTGGTGACGCGGAACCTCCAGGCGCCGGAGTTCAAGGGCGCGAAGGTGTTCGGGCCGTTCACGCGGCCGGGGGCGCTGCGCGAGGCCGTCAACCTGCTGCAGCGAGTCTTCAAGTTCCGCACGTGCTCGCTGGACATCATCGACGGGGATGAGAAGAACAAGAGCTTTCGGCCCTGCCTGCTGTACAACATCGGCATGTGCACCGCGCCGTGTGCGGCAAAGATCGCCAAGGAACCGTATCGTGCCGATGTGGACCGGTTCGTCAGCTTCCTCACCGGCAAGCGTTCGGTCATGCTCCGGCAAATGCAGAAGGACATGAATGAGGCCGCTGCTGCGATGGAGTATGAAAGGGCCGCGACGTTGCGCGACCAGATCAAGGCGATCCAGCGGCTTGATGAGCGAGCCCGGGGCGGAAAGAAGGACACCTGGCAGCCCGAGGCCGAGAGCTTCTATGTCGACCCCAAGAAGGGGATGCGGTCATTGCAGAAGACACTGGAGATGGAGACGCCGATCCGCTGCATCGAGGCGATCGACATCGCCCACCTGCAAGGAGGCCAGACGGTGGGGAGCAAGGTGTGCTTTGTGGATGGGCGCCCGTTGAAGAACGAGTATCGCCGGTACAAGATCAAAAACGTGATGCAGACCGGCCCCGACGGCCGCGCGGGCGTGAACGATGACTACGCCAGCATCCGCGAGGTGGTGTCGCGCCGGTATCGCGAGGCGGGGACGGGCAACGAGCTGTACCCGGATGTGATCCTGATCGACGGCGGGCTTGGGCAGCTCCACGCGGCCATGGAGGCGTTCCGGGAGCTCAACGTGAAGCCGCCGATGGTGGTGTCGCTGGCGAAGAAGGATGAGATCATCTATGTCTTCCGCGAGATGCAGGATGGGTCCCCCCCCAGCGCGCTCGGCGGCCGCGGCGAGCCCATCAAGCTCGGGCGCGAGAATCTCGGGCTGAAACTGTGTCAGGCGATCCGCGATGAGGCGCACCGCTTCGCGCAGCACTACCACCATGTGTTGCGGAGGAAGAAGACGTTGGGCGAGGAGTGATCAGGCCCGTCGCACTTCGACCTTCCCCCCCGCGACATCCTTGATCGCGTACCCCATCTTCGCGAGTTCATCGCGGATGCGGTCGGAGGCCGCGAAGTCCTTGGCCTTTCGCGCGGCGGCGCGCTCTTCGAGCTTGGCGAGCACGGCGGG
This sequence comes from Planctomycetota bacterium, assembly GCA_023432465.1. Taxonomy (GTDB): domain Bacteria; phylum Planctomycetota; class Phycisphaerae; order Phycisphaerales; family UBA1924; genus JAHBXL01. The sequence goes on from JAEYUO010000004.1 coordinate 15,062, forward strand.
ATCGGCCTCGCAGCCGATGAACACGCCGATGCTGGTCTGTGCCGCCTGGGGCTTCTCCAGCGAGAGCACGCTGAGCACGGCGTCGATATTCAGCAGCGAGCGCGCATCTGCGGGTGTTGGCGCGGGTGTCTCGCCGACCCACTTGTTGAGTTCGCCGATCGCGCCGGCGATGTTGAGGTCCTCGGACATCGCCGCGGCGAAGGCTTGCTCAACGCGCGAGGGCGCCCCGCCGGCTGGCGCAGGTGTGCCGGCAAGTTCGAGGAACCGCCGCCAGCGCTCAACCGTCCGCTGGCTGTCCTTCAGTCCCTGCATGGTGAAGTTCGCATTGGTGCGGTAGTGCGTCTTGATAAGTTCGAGCCGCATCGCACCCGGCTCGATGTTGTGCGGCGCGCCGAACAGGTCGCGTGCGGTAAAGAAGTTCCCCTTGCTCTTGCTCATCTTGTCGCCTTCGACCATGAGGAATCGCGGGTGGAACCACATCGCGCTGAACGAGCCTTGTGCAGGCGCGGCGTTGAAGGCGCAGCAGCTCTGCGCGATCTCGCACTCATGGTGCGGGAAGATGTTGTCCTCGCCGCCGGAGTGCACATCGATCACCGGATCGCCGTTGGACAGCGTCATCGCGGCGAGCGCATCGGCGCCCAGCGGCTTGCCATCAGCAGCCCGCAATCGCGATGCGCTCATCACCGAGCACTCGATGTGCCAGCCGGGATAGCCTGCGCCCCACGGCGAGTCCCACTTCATGATGTGGCTCGCATCTTCCTTCCAGAGCAGGAAGTCCGCCGGGTGCTTCTTCCCCGCCTGGTTCTCCGCGCTGATTCGCCCGCCCTCGCCCTCCTTGAGCGCATCGAGCGTGTTGCCGCTCAGGCGGCCATACGGCTCAAAGCTCCGCACGTCGAAGTACACCACACGCGATCCGGCGGAACCAACGACATACGCATGGCCCCGCGAGATCAGTCGCGCGATCAGCGCCTTCATCCCCTCGATGCTCTCCGTCGCCCGCGGCATCAGAGTCGGGTCTTTCTGGGCTTCGAGCGCCACCTTCAGCCCCAGCCGCCGCGCATCCTCCTTGAAGCGGTCTTCATAGAACCGCGCGATCTGCCAAGGGTTCGACGGGTCGATCTCCGTCCCCGCAGGAAGCTTCCCGCTCTTCTTCGCCTCCGCGATGCGCCGCCCCGCGACGACCATGCGGTCCTCGCCGTGCTCGCCCCCTTCGGCATCGTCGGTCATGTGACCGACATCGGTGATGTTCATCACGTGCGTCACGCGCCTGCCGGTCGGCGAGGAGTGCGTTCCGCCGGCACGCGTCGCCAGTGTGCACAAGGGAGATTCAATCCACCGCCGCAGGACATCCGCCGCGAGGAACGACCGGAAGTTCCCGATGTGGGCATCGTCGTACACCGTCGGCCCGCAGGTGTAGAACGTCACGTGCGCCGGATCGGTCGCGATGAGCGGCTCGACCCGCCGCGTGAGCGTGTTGTAGATGCGCAGAACCGATTGTGCTTCAGACGCCATAGGTGCACATCGTATCGGCCCGATCAGCCGCAATCGCGGTGCCGGGAGCCCTATAACCGTCGCACCCATCGCCCGGAAATGAGACCGCCCAGGCACGCCCGAACGCTAGAGTTACCACGCGATGAGCGAACACCTGCAAGCACTCGGGACGGTGGCGGTACCGGAGCAACCGCTTGCGCTCGTACTGGTCGTCGTGCTTTCGGCCGCGGCGGTGGTCGCGGTGATCTGCCGCCGGCTCGGGGTCGAGGCGATCCCGGGGTACCTGCTCGCCGGGGCGCTGGTGGGGCCGAACGTTTTGGGGCTGGTGCGGAGCGCCTCCGCCGCGGAGCCCGTAGCCAACCTTGCGACGGTGCTGCTGCTCTTCACGATCGGATTGCAGTTCGACGCGGCGAACTTCCGCCGCGGCGCATTGAGCATCATCGTCGTCTCGATCAGTTCGACGATCCTGTACATCCTCCTGTTCTGGCTCCTCTTGCTCGTTCTGGGCCTGGCAGCCCCGACGGCGATGGCCTTGGCGATGGCCGGTTGTAGCGGCTCCACGGCCGTGACCCTCAGGCTCCTGCAGCAGCGGCGGGAGCTCCACGAGGCTCATGGCCGCGTGTCGATGGGGTTCTCGATCCTTGACGACCTTTCCGGTGTGGTTGTGCTCGCAACATTCCCGCTGCTCGCGGCGTGGGCGAGCACGGGGACCGTGACGGCCGATGCGGAGTCGGCAGCGTGGTCGAGCCGGACGATGGCAACCCTGGTGGCTGTCGGGGGAGTGGCCCTCATGCTCGGGCTGGGGCGGCTGGTCCTGCCATGGGTGATGCTGCGCGTCGCGCGGCTGGGCTCGCCGGAAGTGCTGCTGATCTGTGCCGCGTCGATCGCGCTGCTGAGTTCGATCTGGACCGGGGCGATCGGCTTCTCGCCCGAGATGGGCGCATTCCTGGCGGGGTTCATGCTGGCCGGAACGCCGCTGCGATACCAACTCGTCGGGCAGCTTGCCCCAACCCGGGACCTGCTGATGGCCGTGTTCTTCATCGCCGTCGGGCTCGTGGTCGATCCCGCCGCGGTTGGCAACAACTTTGCGCTGGTGCTGGGTCTGGCGCTGGCGGTGCTGGTGTTCAAGCTGCTGACGATCGGCGGGTGCGCGTGGGCGGCCGGGATGACGCCGCGAGGCTCGATGTTGTCGGGGGTGTACAACATCAACGCCGGCGAGTTTACGTTCGTCCTGCTGGCCTCGACCGTGACGCTGGGAATCGTTACGCCGGAGCAGTCGGCTCTCGCCGTGTCCATCGCCGCGATCACGCTCGTGGCGACTCCGCTCCTGGTGAGCCCCGCGCACGCACTAGGCGCGCGGATGTCCCGCTGGCCGCTCGCGCCGTGGGCACGTTCCGCCGCGCTCCGCGAAACTCCCGCGCCGCCTGTCACACCAAAGCCGGCCGCGACACTTTGCAGCGACGAAGAAGAATCATCGGTGGTGCCTGCGACTCAGCAGCCGCGACATGTGATCATCGCGGGATTCGGGCCCGGCGGGCGCGGCCTTGCCGACCGGCTGGAGGTCATGAAAGTCCCGTACGTGATCGTCGATCTGAATGCAACGACGATCCAGCGGCAGGCCCGGGCAGGGCGGCAGGTGGTCTTCGGCGATATCGCCAACCCGGACGTGCTCGAGGCGGCAGGCCTCCCGCAGGCCGACGCAGTGATCGTGACGATTCCTGATGATGAAGCGGCGCTGCGAGCGGTTCAGGCCGTGCGGCAAGCCGCGCCCGACGTGTTCATCGGGGTACGGACCCAGTTTCTTTCCGGCATGATGCGGGCGTTGGAACTGGGGGCGACGGAGGTGGTCGTCGCCGAGGTGGCCGTCGCGCTCGCCCTCGACCGGGACATGATGCGGGCGCTCTCTGCCCACCTCGCGCGGCAGCGGCGCGGGATGCCGACGTCAAACGATGCACCAGTATCGCCGGTGCCGCCGTCGCCGCACAGCGGATTCACCCCCTCCTCCGGGAGTTGAGCCTCCCGGGAAGAACAATGGCCCTGGGCGGGTGTGCGCCCAGGGCCGAGTTTCCCATGCCCCGGCTGGTGCGGCCGCGGCAGGATCAGGAGTCGTGTTGACAGGCTCAGAACAGAAGCTGGAACTGCGCGCGGAGGACGATCTCGCCCTCCTCGGTGTCGCCCAGCAGGCCCTGGTCGGTATTGGGCAGCAGGCCCAGGCCGGTCAGGTCGCTGGTCTTCTCAAAGCTGTAGACAACATCGAAGGTGGCCTTGGCGGCGTGGCCCGCGAAGTACTTGTTGACGCCGATGGTGGCGAAGCTGAAGAAATCCTCCGCGGTGCCCCGCTCGTCGTCGAGCATGAGGCCGTCGTAGCGGGCGAAGAGTTCCCAACTATCGGTCAACATCACGCCGCCCTGAACAACGAACGAGAAGTCATCGAACTCGGAATCGCCGGCGAAGGAATCGGCGTCGATGTGCCGGCCGATGATGCTGCCAAAGAGGTTCCATCCGTCCCCCTCGACACCGATATCGGCGGTGTAGAGGAACACGGAGACATCGACATCGCCGAACGCCGGGGTGTTGTGTGGGCCCTGGTAGTGCGCGGCCAGGCCCAGCATCGTGCCGAAGTCACTCCCCTTGGGAGAGGTGAAGTCGCCGAACTGATCCCACTTGCCCGCGAACAGGAACTCGACGCGGCCGGAGAACGCGTAATCCGCGTTGTTCACGGCGTTGAAGTCGGTGTTCCGCGTGCCCGCACCGGAGTTGAAGGTGACCCATGTGCGCCAGCTCTCCGCCGCGTAGCTCAGCCAGATCGCCTTGACGATGTCGGGCCGCATGACATCCGTGCTCGGCGCGCGGTCGACCGCCAGCTGCTTGAAGTTGCTGGTCATGTCCTCGCGGACAATCGGGGCCTTCACCTGGCCCGCGTACAGGCCGACGCCGTTGGCGAAGTTGTGCCCGAAGTACCCCTCGAAGAGCGTGATGTTGCCCGAGTCGCGCTGAACCTGAAGATCGACGTTGTACGCCCAGTCCTTGTGCACGGTGCCGCTGAAGTTCAGGCGGACATCGTTCATCTGGAAGCCGTTGGAGAAGTCATCCTCGGGCGCGTTGTTGTCGTCCCGCGCCGACACGACATAGCGGAACTGAATCGCCCCGCCGACATTCAGGCGGAAGCCGTCTCCCGCCACGAAGAACTTCCCGTCGTGGCCGCCGTCGCCGGCCGAGAGCAGGCTGGAGCGTCCCTCGGCATCGGCCATCATTTCCGCGACCAGCGCGCGGACCTCATCCTGCGACTGCCCCGCGGCGATCGTTGCCAGGCCCAAGGCCCCACCCGCCGCCGCCAAGATTCCCACCGTGAAGGGTGTCCGAGTCATCCAGATGCTCCTGTCTGAGTCCCTCCCAGGCGGAACCGACCGACGGGCCGCATGGGTCAAGGGCGATTCTCGACCCGCGACAGGCGGGCCACGACGACTATATCGGACAGACGAGTCCTTTGTATTGTGCACGAGGAATAATTCTCGCGACAGCGCAAGGCTTGACATGGCAGACTCGTCGCAAAAGGCTGATAGTCAAGGGTTTACAGAACTTGCCGTCAAATCGATCCGGCAAAAAGAACAACCCCGGGCCGAAGCCCGGGGTTGTGGATAAGTCGTAGATTCTGAAGTGGGTTCGAGCGGCTTAGAACAGCAGCTGGAACTGAGCGCGGAAGACGATCTCGTTCTCCTCGACATCGCCCAGGAGGCCGTTGCCGGTGGACTGCAGGCCGGTGCCGGCGAGGTTGGAGGTCTCCTCGAACGACCAGACCATGTCGAGCGTGGCCTTCGCGGCGTGCCCGGCGTAGTACTGGTTGATACCGAGGGTCAGGAAGTTGAAGGTGTCCTCGCCGCCGCCGAAGCGATCGCTATCGGCGATGAGGCTCTCGTAGCGGGCGAAGAGCTCGGTGTTCTCGGCGAAGCGCCAGCCGCCCTGGAGGACGAAGCCCATATCGCTGAGGTCGGTGTCGCCGGCGCCCAGAGCGGACTGCTCCTGCCAACGGTAGATGAAGGCAGCGAACGCGTTCCAGCTGTCGCCCTCGAGGGAGGCGTCGACGGTGAACTGGAGGGTGTCGGTGTCGACATCGGCGGGGTCGGGGGTCTGGGTGCTGACCTGGTAGTGGGCCGCAACGCCAAGGAGGAAGCCGAAGTCCTGGCCCTTCTTGGAGGTGAAGTCCTCCCACATCTTCCAGTCGTTGCCGGAGATCATGAACTCGGCGCGAGCGGTGAAGGCGTACTCGGCCTCACCACGCACGACGATCGGGAGGCCGGAGTTCGGGCCCGAGTCATTGAAGTCCGTGTTCTCGGAGTCAAGGCCGTCGCTGAAGGCGAGGGCGAGACGCCACTGCTCGGTGGCGTAAGCGGCCTCGATGCCCTGCGAACGGTCCTGGGTGAACACCTCGTTCACCAGCGAACGCTCGACAGCGAGCTGACGGGAGGAGCTGACGAGCTCTTCACGCAGCATGGGGAGCTTGAACTGACCCCAGCGGGCCTTCCAGCCGTTGGCGAACTTGTAGCCGGCGAACGCCTCCTCGAGGCCGACGCTGCCCTCGCTGCGGTCGGCGGAGATGAGCACGCGGAAGAACCAGTCCTTGTTCACCTCGCCGTTGAAGTCGAGCTTCGTGCGACGGGTCTGGAAGCCGTTGGAGAAGTCATCGTCGTTGCCGCTGTCGTTGTCGCGAACGTTCACGAGGTAGCGGAACTGGAGCTGGCCGCCAACGTTGAGGCGGAAGCCATCGCCCGCGATGAAGAACTTGCCGTCGTGGCCGGCGTCGCCGCCCGCGAGGAGGCTGGTGCGGCTGTCCGCATCGTTCATCATTTCGGACACCATGGCACGCACCTCATCGGTGCTCTGCTGGGCCAGCGCCGGGGTCGCCGTCGCAAGGCCTGCAGCCAACAGCAAAGTCGTCGTCTTCATCATTCTTTTCCTTTCACCTAGGTCCTGATCAGGGGAAACTGCACCTTTGGTCGGCCTGTTCACGCTCTTCTCGTCAAAGAAGGGCCGAGAACAGGGCCGCATGTTAGCGAGCTTTTACCGGCGGTTTCCAGTCACCGCCTGAATTAATCAAACCACTACACAAGGCAACACATCGAAGCTGCGCAAGTCTTGCGCAAGACAAGACTTGTGCCCGATCGCCGTACTCAGCACAAGGCCGCTCCCTGTGCGTCGGCAAGGGCCCCGAGACCTGCGAAGAACCGCTGGTACCCGGCTTCGTGGCTGCCTCCGGCTGCCACGGTCCCACCCCACCGCTGCGATCTGCTAGCCCGGCCTTGGGCCTTGATGACCCGAAGCCGATGGGGCGGATGCTACCCGCCCGACTTAGCGAACGCAAACTCACTACTGGCCGTCGGCAATCCGCCCCCCCCATCGTGAACATTTGCCGGAGATTTACACATGCCGGTGCGCCAACCCCAAGCCGGGTGCAGAGACTTTGGAAAGCCTGAAAGTGTCCCTGATCGTCTCATCGTCGCTCCGTCAGAGCGACCCGCGTCGGAACAGCAAGGTGTTCATAAGTCCAAGGCAGACAAGCATATGAGTGACGAGAAGCGGGTCCTGATCATCGAAGACGAGGCCGACCTGGCGGACCTTCTGGGGTACAACCTCCGCAAGGCCGGGTACCGCGCGGACGTCGCGAACGATGGAAACTCCGGATTTCAGCGTGCGGTCGATGAGCGTCCGGATCTGGTGATCCTCGACGTCATGATGCCGCAGTTATCGGGCCTCCAGGTCGCGCGGCTCCTCCGCACGGACCCCAAGACCTCGGCGGTTCCGATCCTCATGCTCACGGCCAAGGGTGAGGAGACGGATCAGATCGCGGGCCTGCAGGTCGGGGCGGATGACTATGTCACCAAGCCGTTCTCGATGAAGGTCCTCCTTGCGCGCGTGGAGGCGCTGCTCCGCCGGAATCGCGGAGGACCGGGCGAGGATGCCGCGGCGGACATTCTGTCGCTGGGGACGGTTCGGCTCGATCTATCCAATCACGAGGCCTCGGTCAGCGGGCAGCCCATCAAGCTGACGCTCACGGAGTTCCGGTTGCTGGCCGCGCTCTTGCGCAAGCCGGGCAAGGCGATCCGGCGTGCCGACCTCATGTACAGCGCGATGGGCCCGGGTGTGCTGGTGACGGCGCGGACGATCGATGTGCACATGGCGGCGATCCGCAAGAAGCTGGGCGATTCCGGGTCGATGATCCGGACGGTGCGCGGCGTCGGATATCTCATCAGCGCCGATGCGAGCCTCGGCGAGGAGCTCGAAGCCGAGTCTGGTGTTCAGGCCGAGTAGACTCTCCCGGTGCACGACCGTGGGCAGTGGGGACTGGAGGCGGGCTCCATGCCGCAGCGGCGATCGACTATCCGCACGACGGCGACCGCATCCGGCGCGGTCTGGCTCGTGGTTGTGGTGGGCGTCGTCCTTGAACTCACGCACGGGATCGATGGATTGTCGTGGATCCGCATGGGCGGCCTTGTCGGCGCGGGTGCGGCATCAACGGTGATGATCGCGCTCCTGCTGGGCCGAAGAGCCGGAAAGATTGCGGACATCGAGCGCGTGGCGCGTGCGATCGTCGCGGCGGACATCGGCAAGCCGCGCGATCCGCGCGTGGCGATCAAGCACGCGCCGGCGGAGGAGACGGGGGAGTTCGCGCCGGTGTACGAGGCGTTGGATGAACTGGCGCTTCGTGTCGAGAAGCAGCACAAGTCCGTGGCCAAGCACGCGAGCAACCTCGGCGCGATCATCGATGCGATGGATGAGCCGTTGATCGCGACGGACAACCAGGAGCGCGTGCTGCTCTGCAACCGCTCGGCCGAGGCGCTCCTCGGGGTTTCGCGTACGTTGAGCGAGCCGGCGGCCGGGATGATCGGCCGACCGATCAGCGAGGTGTTCACGCAGGCGGAGTTGCTGGAGATGCACGCCGCGGCGAGGCGGGGGCAGACGAGCCGCCTGCGGGTCCGCGTGATGACAGCGATCGGGCAGCGCGTGCTGCAGGTCTCGGCGTTGCCGGTGCCGGCGGCGTGGGGCGCCGGGGTGTTCGGCGCGGTGATGATCCTGCGCGATGTCACCGAACTCGATCAGGCGGTTCAGGTGAAGGCGGACTTCGTCGCCAACGCGTCGCACGAACTGCGTACGCCGGTCGCGGCGATCCGCATGGCGGCCGAGACGCTCAAGGATGCCGTGCGAGATGACCCGGCCATGGCGGAGAAGGTCGCGGCGATGGTGCTGTCGCATGCCCTGCGCCTGGAGGACCTGCTGCGCGACCTGCTCGACCTGTCGCGGCTGGAATCGCCGGATGTTCCGCTGGTGATCAGCGAGATCGACCTCGAAGCCCTTGGCGCGAGCCTGTCGCAGCAGTTCGAGGACCTTCTCCGCTGTCGACGGCTGCAACTGCGGTTTGAGTTCGATGCCGACACGCGTGGCCTGAAGACCGATGCGAGGTTGCTGACCTTGATACTTCGCAACCTGGTCGAGAACTCGTGCAAGTTCGCGTTCGAGGGGAGCACGATCCGCATCGTGGGGACGATGATCGAGGAGGAGGTCGGGAGCGAGAAGGGCTCCAGGCCGCTTCGGGGCGTGGCCCGGTTTGAAGTGATCGACAAGGGCATGGGAATCCCGCTCGCGCACCAGGAGCGGGTCTTTGAGCGGTTCTATCAGGTGGACTCGGCACGATCCGGCCCGACCACGAAGCGCGGCACCGGCCTCGGTCTGGCGATCGTGAAGCACGCGGCGCGGGCGCTCAAGGGGACTGTCGGGCTCGATTCCACATGGGGCGAGGGCACCACGGCCTGGGTGGAGGTGCCGGTGGCGTTCGCGGCTGGGCCGGACCCGGCGGCGAGCGCTCCGTCCGCTACTTGAACTCCGCGACCTCCACGCCGGCGAGCTGTGTGAGCCTCCGCTCCACCACCGCGATCAGACGCTGCTCCGCTCCGGCATCGCCCAGCGGCCCGACCGATGCCGTCAGCCCGAGCGCATCTTCCCCGCCGTCGGCCAAGCGACGGATCCTCAGACTCGCGGACAGCCCCGCGGGGTTCCGCAGGTCATAGCACCTCGTGTCCGAATCGACGCTCCACCACCGATGCACGACCCACTCGGCTTCGTTGGCACCCCAGATGACGGCCGAATCGACGTCATCCCAATCGCCAGTCGTCGAGGCCCGAGCGGCATCCGGACGGAACTCGATCTCCGGACCGGTCTTCGGGGCGCACCCGGCCGCCGCGACCGCAACGGCAAGCAGAGGCAGAATACGAACAAAATCTAAACAAAATACCCCCATGCTTGGGGTTTCACGGATCGGAGCGGGCTTGCGCGGCGTAAAGTTCATGGTGGATTGGGGTCATCGTCTCGCGGCCCGGAACCAAGTCAGGATAGCGAGGCCCGGAGAACGCTCGGAGTGGAGTTCAGCATACAAGTTCCCCAAGGCGCCGAGCGTGTGACCATGCTGGGTTTGGGCGACCGAAACCTCAAGCTCTTGCGAGAGGCGATCGGCGTGCGTGTCTCTGCGCGCGAGAACCGGGTCGTGGTGGCCGGCGAACGCGACCAGATCGCCGCGGCCAAAGGCGTGCTCGAGCGGCTGGAGGCCTCCGCTTCGCGCAACGAGCACCTGTCGAGGCAGCAGGTCCTGGACCTGATCGGTCAGGCAATGTCCGGCACCCTACGTCCGGTGCGCGATCACGATGGAATCAGCAACGAGTTCGTTCCGGCCTCGGGTCCGCCGTGGCAGGATCATCTGGATGTCTATGTCGGTGGTCGGCAGGTCCGAGCGAAGACCCCGAATCAGCAGCTCTACCTCGATGTGATCCGCGATCACGACCTGAGCTTTGGCATCGGTCCGGCGGGCACCGGAAAGACCTATCTCGCGGTGGCCGCGGCGGTGCACATGCTCCGAGCCCAGATGGTCCGCAAGCTCATTCTCTGTCGGCCGGCGGTGGAGGCGGGCGAGCGGCTGGGGTTCCTGCCCGGAGACCTGCAGGCCAAAGTGAACCCGTATCTCCGGCCGCTGCTGGATGCCCTCCACGACATGATGGACTTTGCGACCATCAAGCGGTTCATGTTCAATGATGTGGTCGAGGTCATCCCCCTGGCGTACATGCGGGGGCGAACGCTGAACAACGCGGCGATCATCCTCGACGAAGCGCAGAACACGACCCGCGGCCAGATGCAGATGTTCCTGACGCGAATGGGACACGGCTCCAAGATGATCGTGACCGGAGACGTGACGCAGATCGACCTCCCCGAGCCCACCGAAAGCGGGTTGATCGATGCCGCGAGGAGGCTGCGGCGGATCAAGGGAATCGGTATGGTGCAGCTCGGGCAGGAGGACATCGTCCGCCATTCGCTTGTGCAGAAGATCGTTGAGGCGTATCTGCCGTTGAACGAGCAGCAGGCGGGACAGGCGGGTTCTCCCTCGTCTCCCGAACCAGATGGCGAAGCAACGGGATCAGATAGTCCGATAACTCATTCCAGGGATTCAAACGCCTGACGTACGGACCGATGGATCAACACGGTCGGGCTTGGCGCAGCGGTTCATAGAGAGGATGCTGTGTCGATCGGGGTGTGGGCACTGAATGGCTCGAGAAACGTCCAAAGCAGTCACACGGGCACGCACGGAAGAACTCCGTCGCGAGATTGCGTTGACCGAGGTGGGCTGGCGGCGGCCCCTGCGGTCGCGGATGTTCTTGCTGGCGGTGCTGATCTGGACGGCGTTTGTGGTAGTGGTCGGGGCGGCGGCGGCCTGGACGCGCGAACAGCCGCTGGTCGCCGTGGATCGCGTGATGCGTCAGACGCGAACGGTCCGGGCGAGCTTCGAGATCGTGGATGAGCTTGCGACCGAGCAGGCCCGGAACGTGGCGCGGCAGCAGGCGCCCCGGGTGTACATCGCGAACGCCGCGGTGCTTGATGAGCTTCGGACCTCGCTTGAGAACATTCCCCGGGCCCTCAAGGACGTTGCGAATCTCGACGGGGTCGAACCCGGATTGCGGCAGCAGTTTGCCCTGAACGATGAGCGGCTTGAGGCGATCAAGCAGGCTGCCGAGGGAATCAACGCCGACCGCTGGCAGGCGCGGGTGACCCGGCTGATGGAGTCGCTGGCCCGAACGCCGATCCTGGACAGTTCCGCGTTCCAGCTTGAGACACTCTCGCAGAATCCGGAGATCGAGCTGCGTGTGACGGGCCGGTCCGCGATGCTTGTTCCATCGAACACGGTTGAGGACATCGAGCGTGCGAATCTGCCCGAGCGCATGCGGACGATGGCCGCGGCGGCGGGCTTCACGGGGGCTGCGCTGGATCTGGTTGCGGCGAGGCTCTCCCACCAGCCGAGGCCGACGTTTGCGTTCGATCAGAAAGAGACGACCGCGATTCAGGAGGCGCAGGCGGCGGCGGTGCCGAAGCGGGTTGTGACATACCCCGACCGCGAGGTGATCTACCGCCGCGGCGACACGCTCTCGGCGACTCGGCTGGCGGTGCTTGAGGCGGCGCTCAATGCCGAGAAGCAGACGAGCTCGTTCTGGCAACTCTGGCTGCCGCGGATCGCGGTTTTCGGGGTTGTGTGCGCGGTGGGCCTGGCGCTTGCTGGGTATGTGGCGTTGTTCTGCACGATGGTGCGGCGGAGCCCCGGTCGGATGGCCGCGCTTGCGGGCCTGATGGCCGGCACGATGGTCCTGGCGTGCTGGGCGACGGCTGCGCAGCCTGCGTTGATCGCGCTGATGGGTGTGGCGCCGACGGTGTTCGTCACCGTGCTGCTGGCGATCGCGTATGACCGGCGCGTTGCGCTGGCGTTTGGCGCACTCCACGGCGCGCTGGTGTGCCTTGCGCTGGATCAGAGCGTGAGCCTGTATGCCGTGATGATCGTGGGCATCGGCGTCGCTGTGTGGCAGCTCAAGGAGATCCGGGATCGCGATGCGCTCATCCGCACCGGTGTCCTCGAGGGGCTTGCGCTCGCGGGCGGGACCTTCCTTGTGGGCGTGCTGGAACTGCCGGGCACGGCCGAAGCGGTGCGGCAGGCGGCGATGGATGCCGGCCTCGCGGGGTTCGGCGGGCTGCTGGTCGCGGGTGTGACGCTGTTCATCCTGCCGACCGTTGAGAAGACGTTCGACATTACGACGGGCATGACACTGATCGAGCTGCGCGACCCCAAGCAGCCGCTGCTGCGTCAGCTCCAGCAGAGAGCCCCGGGCACGTACAACCACTCGCTGAACCTGGCGAGCCTCGCCGAGGCCGCGGCGGACGCCATCGGCGCCGACGGGCTCTTGGCGTATGTCGGCGCGCTGTACCACGACATCGGGAAAATGAACAAGCCCGAGTACTTCGTGGAGAACCAGACACCGGGCATCAACAAGCACGACAAGCTCAGCCCCGCGATGAGTCTGCTGGTGATCGTCGGTCATGTGAAGGACGGCATGGAGCTGGCGCGGGAGTTCAACCTGCCGCGGCAGATCTGGCACTTCATCGAGAGCCACCATGGCACGACGCTGGTCGAGTACTTCTTCAACCGCGCCAAGCGGCAGGCCGAGGCGGCGGCGGGGCTGGCAGCCGCGGGGGTCGCGGGGAGCGGCGGGGGGTCGGCGACGGGGATGTCGCCCGCCAGCGGAACAAGCTCGATGGATTCGATCGCGATTCCGAGCGAGATGGAGTATCGCTACCCCGGCCCGAAGCCGCGCATGAAGGAAGCGGCGATCGTGATGCTGTGCGATGCGGTCGAGAGCGCGAGCCGCGCGATGGCGGACCCGACGCCCAGCCGCATCGATGCGATGGTCCGCGCGATCGCGACCAAGCGCCTGCTCGACGGTCAGTTCGACGAGTGCGACCTGACGCTGCGCGACCTGAACATCATTGTTGATTCGGTGAGCAAGACGCTGGCGAGCATCTACCACGGCCGCATCGCGTATCCCACCGGGCCGACCTCGGCGGAGAACGCGCCGGACAAGCCGCGGACCTCTGACTCGGCGGCCGCGGCCAAGACCAGCGGTAGTAGCGGCAAGTCCGAGACTCCCGCATTGGCAGCGGGAACGGGTGGGGCGGGTGGGGCGGGGGGCTCGGGGGGCTCGGTCCCGACGACGCGCCTGCCGGCGGGGGCGATGACGCCGGTGCAGGGGGTGGGTGGGAGTGCGGTGAGGCGGGATCCGATGGCGTAAGCGTTCGAGTTCGATGTAGAGGGCCCACGAGTGAACAGCGGCGAAGACACCCGAGACGGGTCGCGACTCGACCGTTCGGCGTTCGATATTGTCTCCTTGCACGAACGGTGCGATGACGGTGCATATTGGCGAACAAAGACGCCCGAAGAGCGGATGCATGCGCTTGAGCGACTTCGGAGGATGGCTTATGGAGATGCCGCTTGCGCCCGACTTCAAAGAGTTTTTGTCATTGCTCAACTCCGAGAAAGTTGAGTACTTGCTGGTGGGCGGTTATGCGGTGAGCTTCTACGGCTACCCACGCCCCACGGGCGACCTCGACATCTGGATCGCGATCAGCAAGGAGAACGGAGAGCGGGTGCAGCGCGTCGTTGAACGATTCGGATTTCCGGGCGGTGGAGCCGCTCTCGAGGAGTTTCTGAAGCCTGATCAAATCCTACGGATGGGAGTTCCGCCGATCCGCATCGAGATTCTCACGGGCGTGAGCGGAGTGCGGTTTTCTGAGTGCTACAAACGACGAACCGAGACCACAATCGACACTGTTCGTGTTTCGGTCATCGCGCGCGAAGATCTCCTTGCAAACAAGCGAGCGGCCGGGCGACACAAAGACCTCAACGACCTTGAGCATCTCGGCGGCTGAGCGCCGCTAGAGAACCGGGGAGTGTTTGAGCACTGAATAAAACTCCCCCAGCACCGCCTGCCAGTCCCCGATTCCGTTGATCCCGATCATCCGCTTGCGGACTTCTTCTCCGCGCGGGTGGTGCGCGGCGAAGCGGATGCCAAACTTCCGCATCATGCGCGAGGCGACCAGTTCGCCGTTGACCGCAACGCTGAGCCGGAAGTGCTGCTCAAGCACATCGCGCTGCTCGGCGATCGTCGGAGGCTGCGACCACGAAGGGTCACCAGCGATGAGCCGCCGCGCCTGCTGGAAGATCCACGGGTTGCCGATGCAGCCGCGCGCCACGCTGACGCCGTGCACACCTGTGTACGCGATCATGCGGAAGATGTCCCCGACTTCCCAGATGTCCCCCGAGCCGAAGATCACGCGGTCCGGCCGTCGCGACACGAGGTCCTTGAGGAAGGTCCACCGCGACGGGCCGACGTACTTCTGCTCGACCGTCCGCGCGTGCACCGTCGCCCACGCGTATCCCAGTTCATACGCCGCATCGAAGATGCGCTCAAAGTTCCTGGCCATTTCCGGCGTGTCGTCGTACGCGCGGCGCAGCTTCACCGTGCACGGAACTTCCCGTGGCACGGCCTCCCGCACCGCTCGCAGGATCACGATCGCGCCCTCCGGTTCCGCCAGCCAGTGCCCGCCGCGAGCCTTGCTGCGGATCTTCTTCACCGGGCAGGCGAGGTTGACGTCAATCGTGGCAAACGATGTGGGATGCGGGATGTGGGAAGTGGGATGTGCGGAACCGGGTTCGGTGAGACCGTTGGCGCTGGGCAGTTCCTCCGGCACGAACTTTTCTCGGTGCCGGGCTGATGCCTTGGTGCTGCGCTGCTCTGCGACTTCGCTGCTTTGCCGGTATCCCTCCTCGCCCTCGCCGCAAAGGGGGTGGTCGGTCTCCTGGAGGAAGTCGCCGGTCTTGGGCAGCTCGCCGCCCTCGCCGTAGGCCATTTCGCGATAGGCCCGCCGGCCGCGCGAACCCTGCTCGATCATCTTCACGGCCGCCGCGGCCATCTCGTCGGGGTCGCTCCCCATGATCTGCCCGCAGAGCGGGTGATCCTCCTCGCCGCCCGGGACGTTGTCACGCAGGGATTGCAGGTCGGCTTTGTCGAAGCCGTGCCCGCCGCCAAGCAGGGCACGATCCAGCAGGGCCTCGGTCACGCAGAACGGGCACCCCAGCCGTCTAGCTACGATCCGCATCGCGGCATCGGAGTAGCCGGCCAGGCCCGCCTGAAAGAACGGCGCATCGGCAGTCCACCCCGGAACCGCGGCACGGATGCGCGGGTCCAGCCCGCGAGCAGTGAACTGGGCCGCGGCTTCGGGTACGCTGATGGCATCCGACCCGGGCGCGAACGCGGGCGATGGGGGGGTGGCGTTGTTGGAGTCGGTGCAGCCCATGGGCGGGGGACTCTAGGTTTGACGCGGAGAAGGCAGGCATGAGGCACGGGGCACAGTGGAAGAGCCAGCGGGTCGTTGCGGCAGTTGCGGGGATGATGGCCGCGGCGGTCGTGCTGGGAGGGTGCACCAGCGGCAGCAGGGTGGATGCGGGGTTGCCGGAGTATCCCATCGAGCTCCGCCAGACCACGGTGCTGGATGTCCAGGTGGTGCGGGACGACACACACATCACCATGACCAACACGACGGCGCGATCGATCGGAAAGGCGCGGATGTGGGTGAACGGGTGGTACAGCCGCGATATCGCGGGCTTTGGCGTCGGGGAGAGTGTGACCCTCAGCCTGTTTGATTTCAAGGACGCGTACGGCACGCCGTTCCGTGCCGGCGGATTCTTCGCGACGGAGCGGCCCGATCGGCTTGTGCTTGCTCAGCTGGAGCCGCTGGATGTCGAGCCGCGGGAACTGCTGGGGCTGGTGGTGGTGGGGCGCGGCGATGAGTGAACAGTCCTGAGAAAGAACACACCTTCGATACCCCTTTCGTTTAAACTCTTGACTCCCTCACTCAACATTCTCGTTGTCGGCCCGCATCCGGATGACCAGGAGCTCGGCATGGGCGGCACCATCGCCCTGCTCGCGGCACAGGGCCACACCGTCACGCTGCTGGACATGACCGATGGCGAGCCGACACCGTTTGGCGACCCGGTGACGCGGGCACGGGAAGCCGCCGCGGCGGCGAAGTGCCTGTCGCCCGCCGATGGCGCAAACCCCGTCCGCCGCATCCAGCTCGGGCTGAAGAACCGTGAGGTGGTCCATTCGCTGGAATCGCGGCACAAGGTCGCGGGAGTGATCCGTGCCACACAGGCTCAGGTCATCTTCGTGCCATACTTCGAGGATGCCCACCCCGATCACCTCGCCGTTACGCGCATCGTTGAGGATGCGCGGTTTGATGCCAAGCTGACCAAGGTGTCCATGCCGGGAGATGCGGGCAAGCCGCCGCTGTACCCCAAGTGGCTGTTCCACTACTACGCCACGCACCTGCGGATCATTCCCGCGCCGAGCTTCATCATCGACACCTCGGCGTTTGCCGCAGCGAAGCGCAGCGCGATCCTCGCGTACGAGTCGCAGTTCGTAAAGAACGTGGCGAACCGCCGGGTCGTGGAGTGGGTGGAGCAGCAGGGGGGCTACTTCGGATCACGGATCGGCGCTGCGGCGGGCGAACCGTTCTTTGCGCGGGAGCCGATCGGGCTGTCTTCCCTGGGTGCGATCGTGATGTGAGAGCGCGGGGCGGCGCATCCACGCGGGTCGCGGCGTACGCTTCGTCAGTCTTCCACCCAGTCGGAGCCGCCCTTTGACGCCCACCGCCGAGCTGATCCAGCCCGAGGTTGCAGAGCTTGTGCGCTCGCACGCGTACAGCGAGCTGCGCGCCGCGCTTGAGGGCATCCCGCCGGCGGATGTTGCGGACATCATTCTGAGCCTCGAGCCAGCCGAGCGCGCGGTCTGTTTCCGCTTCCTGACGCGCGACGATGCGGGCGAGGTGTTCTCGTATCTCGAACCCGAGATTCAGGAAGAACTGATCTCCAAGCTCGGCGATGCCGCCCTGCGGGTTGTTGAGGGCATGGATCCTGATGACCGCGTCCGATTGCTCGATGAGCTGCCGACGGAGGTCGCCCAGCGGCTCATCGCCAGCCTGACGCCGGAGGACCGCCGAGAGACACAGGCGATCCTGGGGTATCCGCCCGAGAGTGTCGGGCGACTGATGAACCCCGATTACATCCGGCTGAAGCCGGAGTGGACGATCGGGCACGCGCTGGAGCACATCCGCAAGTACGGGAATGATGCCGAGACGATCAATGTCGTGTACGTCGTCGACGATAGGGGCGTGCTGATCGACGACATCCGTCTGCGATCGCTGCTTCTTGCGAATCCGGCCGACACGGTCGAGTCGCTGATGAACCAGAACTTCGTCGGCCTGCGCGCCGACCAGGACCAGGAAGACGCGGTCCGCATGATGGCCCGCTACGACCGCATCGTGTTGCCGGTCGTCGATTCCCGCGGCGTTCTGCTGGGCATCGTGACCAGCGACGACGTCGCCGACGTCGCCGAGGCCGAGGCCACCGAGGACATCCAGAAACTCGGCGGTGTCGAGGCCCTCGAGCAAGCATACATCCACACCGGGCCGGTGGAGATGTTTCGCAAGCGCGGCGTCTGGCTGAGCGCGCTGTTCATCGGGCAGACCATCACGATCCTGGTGCTGGGCGGGTTTCAGGACCAGCTTGACAAAGCTGTCGTGCTGTCGCTGTTCATGCCGCTGGTGATGTCGTGCGGCGGCAACTCGGGTTCGCAGGCCGCGGCGCTGATCACGCGCGCCCTGGCGCTCGGCGAGGTTGCGCCGCGCGACTGGGCGCGGATCGTGCGCAAGGAGTTGCTCTCGTCGCTCATGCTTGCCGCCGCGCTGGCGTGCATGGGGTTTGTGTGCGTCGAAGTCTTCGTGCGCACGATGGTCGTCAAGACCGACCATGTCTTCCCGCTCGCGGCGACCATCGGCGTCGCCGTTGCGCTGGTGGTGGTGTGGGGAACGATGCTTGGCTCGATGCTGCCGCTGCTGCTGCGCCGCAGCGGGTTCGACCCCGCCACCGCTTCAAGCCCGATGGTCGCAACGCTGATGGACGCCTCGGGGACGCTCATCTATCTCGGTGTGGCGATTCTGGTGTTGACGGGGACGATTCTCTGATCAGGGCCCTTGCGCCGGGTCACTGGGCTTCTTCGCCATCGCCGCCGCCCAGTTCCGCGCGCCAATCGATGTCCAGTTGCCCGAAGCCGCCGATCAGGCCCAGCACATCGCGCGTCGCTTCGTCGATGTCCACGCCATTCGCCATCGCGTGGAACCACTCGTTGAGCTTGGTTCTTCCAAAGCGGTCGGAGATGTAACCGACCATGTGATGCCCTTGCGCGTAGACGTGACCCATCACGTTCTGGGGCGTGTTCCGGAAGTCGGCGATGCTTGCGAACTCCGCGAGCTTTCCGTCCGCGGCCCATCGCTGCACGCGGCGATCAGTCTCCCGCCGACCGCTGGATCGGAAGCCCTCGGATGCAAGCTCTGCAACACCCTCAAGCGCCCACCACGCGATGTCGGTTGCTTTCGGGCCGAGTTCGAACGTCGCGACATGGCCGTACTCGTGCGCCAGGAGTGTGCGGAGCGAGGCACGGGAAGAGCGCGGTCGGCCGAGGATCTTGATCGCCTCCTTGGGTTCGTTCCATCCGGCCAGGCCATCAACGTACGAGAGGTAGATCGATGCCTGAAGATGCCGCATCGTGGGGTAGATCTTCACCACCTGCGGGTGCGGGACATCGCGCTCAAAGACTTCATCGACGTGTGCCCGCACTTCGGGCAGAACCTCCGCCGCGCGCTGCGCAAGCTCCTCATACCCCGGGAAGCAAAGGACAGAGTTCTCTCGCGTTGAGGGGGCGATGTTCTGCGGAGCGGGTGGCCGCGGCGAGTCGGTATCCGCAGGGTCGACCTGTGCGGAGTGATCCGGGCTCAGCCTGACCTCGATCCACTGCTCACCCTTGAAGAGCCACTTGTCTCCCTCGCGCTCGAAGACGACGGGGTATGACACGCTCCGGTCGAGGCGGTGCGGTTCGCCCTCCTCTCCCTCGGCGCGAGGAACAGTCATCTTCCAGATCATCTCCAGTTCAAACACCGCTCTGCTTGCGGTGAACTCATGCGGGTAGTCCGCAGCCTCGTCTGCGACCCGCTCGGTCTCGCCCCGGCGACGACGGTCCGGGCCGCGCGCGGCGGGTGGTGTCTCTGCTGGCTGATCGGGGTTGGCCGCTTCCGCTGCCTTCGCCGCCTCGGCCGCGGCCTTGCTTGCCTCCTCGTTGGCCTTGCGCTCCGCGGGGTCGATGATTCGAAGGTCAAAGACCTCGGGCACGTGCCGCTTGAGATCCGCCGCCCACATGCGCTGCTCCTGGAGGAACACGGCATCGCCCGCGGCGACATGGGCGAGGTACGCATCGGGATCGCCCGACAGCACGGCCTTCTCCATCGCCTCCAGCACGAGTTCGATCGCGGCTTTGGTCGCCGCGGCGGTCGCATCGGCATCCGCCCGAAGCGGAGCAAGGAACAGGCAGATGGCGAGGACTGGAACAACAAGCAGGCGGCTGGGCATGGCGGATTGTTGCCGCGCTGCGCAGCCTTCGCCCAAGGGCGGTTCCCCGGCTTAGTTGGGATGGGCGGTCGCGGCGGACCTGCCCGCGGCGGCGATTCCGCCGCTCATGGAGCTTTCGGCGGAGTTGCCGCGCGTGGGGTCCTTCCTTCCACGGAGGCGAATGCCGATGTCGTCGAAGATCGAGTAGGCGACGGGCGTGAAGAGCAGGGTCAGCAGGAGCGAGAGGGACTGACCGCCGATGACGACGACGGCGACTGCACGGCGTTCCTCCGCGCCGGGGCCCGTGCCCAGGGCAAGCGGGAGCATCCCGCCCACCAGCGCGAGGGTGGTCATCAGGATGGGACGCAGGCGGTCGCGGTTGCCCTGGATGATGGCCTGCTCGCGCGGCATGCCCGCGTTGCGGAGCTGGTTCATGTGGTCGATCTGCAGGATGGCGTTCTTCTTGACGACGCCGAAGAGCACGAGGATGCCCAGTGCCGAGTACAGGTTGATGGATTGGCCGGCAAGATAGAGTGACAGGAACGCGAAGGGAATCGCCAGGGGCAGCGACAGCAGGATCGTGACCGGGTGGATCAGGCTTTCGTAGTTGGAGGCGAGGATCATGTACATGAACACGATGGACAACAGGAACGCGAAGATGAACTCGACGAACGTGCGCTCCAGCTCGCGCCCGCGCCCCAGCGTGCGCACGGTGTAGGCCGGCGGCAGATCCATCTCCGCCAGTTCCGCGCGGACCGCTTCCAGACGGTCGGAGAGGGCATACCCGGGGCCCACGGAGCCGCGCACATTTGCGGCGCGCTGCCGGTCGAGCCGATCGATGCGGGCCGCGGTGGTCGCGGGGGCAAGCGAGGCGATGCTGCGAAGCTCGACGACCTCTCCGGGCTTGTCGCTCGCGGGCACAAGCAGCCGCGGCAGGGTCGCCTCATCGGAACGGTCCTTCTCCAGCAAGCGGAGCTGCACGTCGTAGTTCTCGCTGGTGCTCGGGTCGCGGAAGCGGGTGACCTCGGTATCGCCGCCGACCAGGATGCGCAGCGCCGTGCCGATATCCTGCGGCGAAACACCCAGATCGGCCGCGCGGTCCCGGTCGATCCGCACACGCAGCTCGGGAGTGTTGAGCTTGAGCGTCGTGTCCAGGTCCGGCAGTCCGCCGAGCTCAAGCCCGCGTCGGCGGAGCTCCTCGGTGTACTCGGCGAGCTTCTCAAGCTCCGGTCCGCGGATGGCCAGATCGATATCGAAGTTGCCGCCGCCGATGTTGAACGACGAGAAGTTCCGCACCGAGATCCGCAGCCCCGGGAAGCCCCGGAGCGATCGGCGGAGGTCCTGCATGACATCGCGCTGCGAGTAGTTGCCGCGGAACGCGGCGAGCGGGTCGCCGTCGAGCGTGGTCCGGAGGAGCCGCGAGAAAGAGAAGACGCGCTCTTCGTGCGGCGCGATCCGGACATAAATCTCGCCGCGGCTTACCTGTCCGAGGAACGAGCCGCCGACCGATGTGAGTGTCGTGCGAACGGCGGGATGGGCTCGGACACGGTCCTCGACAGCGCTGACGGCATCATTCATTCCGGCGAAGCTCACGCCCTCCGGACCGTTGATGTTGATCTCAAACTCGGCTTCGTCGATGTCGCTGGGCAGGAAGTCCTGTTGCAGCATGCCGTAGAGCGGCACGGCCGACAGCATGATGAGGACGCCCGCCACCGCCGCGGCGTAGCGGAACCTCATCACGAATCGAAGCATCCCGGTGTAGGCGGCGTCGATCAGGCGATAGAACCCGCGCCGGGAGGAGGCACCGTGCGCCCCCGGCGTCACGCTTCGAAGGGCCTTGGCCGAGAGCATCGGCGTGAGCGTGAACGACACAAGCAGGCTGATCATCACCGCGACCGCCGCCGTGATACCGAACTGGTAGAGGAACCGCCCGGAGATCGACGACATGAACGACACGGGGACGAAGATCACTACCAGTGAGAGAGTGGTCGCCAGCACCGCCAGGCCGATCTCCGCGGTGCCGCGCTTCGCCGCTTCGATCGGCGGCAGGCCCTTCTCCTCTACCATGCGGAAGATGTTCTCCAGCACGACGATGGCATCGTCGATGACAATGCCGACCATCAGTACCAGTGCGAGCATCGTCACGCTGTTGAGGGTGAAGTCGAGCGCCCACATCACCGCGAAGGTCGAGATGACCGATGCCGGGATCGCGATCCCGGCGATCAGCGTCGACCTCCAGCTGCGCATGAAGGCGAGCACCACCAGGCACGCGAGGGTCGAGCCGAGCAGCAGGTGGACGTTGATCTCATGCAGGGCCGCATAGATGTAGTTGGATTGATCGCGGATGATCTCGAGCCTGACGCCCGCGGGTAGCTGCCCCTGCACGATCTCGAGCTGGGCCTTCACGCCCTCGATGACCTCCACGGTATTGGCACCAGATTGCCGCCGGATCTCCAGCGAGACCGCCGGCTTGCCGTTGAGTCGCGAGGCGGATCGCTGCTCCCTTGTGCCGTCTTCGGCGCTGCCGATATCACGCAGGCGGACGGGCGTGCCGTTGATGACGGCGATAATGATGTCGTTGAATGCCCGCGGGTCATCGATCCGCCCGAGCGTGCGGAGCACCTGCTCGTTCACGGCGCCGGTGAGATTCCCGCCCGGCACATCGGCGTTCTGACGGGCGATGGCATCGCGCACGGCGGTGATGGGGATGCCGTAGGCCGCCAGACGATCAGCATCGACCCAGATGTTGATTGTCCGCTCCAGCCCTCCGACAATCGCGACCTCGCCCACGCCGACCGATCGTTCGAGCTGCGGCTTGGCGGTCTTGTCCGCGATCTCCGTCAGTTCGCGCAGCGTCAGTTCTCCCGAGAGCGCGATGCGGAGCACCGGCGAGGAATCGTTGTCGAACTTGGAAACGATCGGCGGCTCGGCATCTTCAGGCAGGCGGCGGATGGCCGTGGCGACACGGTCGCGGACATCCTGCGCGGCCGCCTCGATATCGCGGTCCAGCCGGAATGTCACCAGCACGATCGAGCTTCCCTGCCCGGAGATCGATCGCAGCTCCTCGATCCCCTCCACCGTGTTCACCGCCTCCTCGATGATCTGCGAGACCTCGGTCTCGACCTCCTCCGGAGAGGCGCCGGGAAGCGTGGTGCGCACATTGACCGTCGGAAGGTCAACCGAGGGAAGGCGATCCACACCCAGGTTCGTATAGGCGGTCGCGCCGACGACGATCATCGCGAGGATGAGCATCGCCGCGAACACCGGACGCTGGATGCAGACTTCGGCGAGTCGTTGCACGGTTCAGGCTCCGGGCTCGGGGGTGGGTGATGCGGCGGGCTCAGTCGCAGGAACCGCTCGCGGCAGGCCTGGAGCGTTGATGAACGGCGAGTCGGGGAGATCCACCCCGGCGAATCGCGGCGGCGGCGGCACGGGGACATCGCCGATGGAGGTCGCCGTCAGAGTGCCCGTCGCGCGGCGGAGCGCGAGATACGCGATCTTCAGCCCGTAGCGTTCCCGCGCGAGGGCCAGCTGCGCTCCGAGCACCTGGTCCTGGGCCGCGATCCGCTCCAGGTTTGTGCCAAGCCCCGCGGCGTACGACGCTTCGGCCTGCCGAAGTGCTTCTTCGGCCGAGGTCACCTGTCGCTCCAGCTCCGCCACCCGCAGACCGGCGGATCGAAGCTCTTCATGGGCGATCCGGACATCCGCCTCTACCTGACGGCGGGTGAGGGAGTATCGCAGAAGCTCCTGCCGGAACACCGACCACGCGCTGCGGACGTCAGCGTCGATCTGCCCCGCCGAGAAGATCGGCAGGCTGATCGACAGAATCCCGGCCCAGTCGCGATCCGTCGGAACCGATTGGCGCGTCAGGAAGTAGTCGATGTTCAACGTCACCGTGGGGTAGTATCGCCCGATCGCCGCGTTGACCAACTCGCGAGCAGACCGCACCGAGGCGTCGGCAGCGATTACGTCCTGTCGATTGGCGTGCGCCAGGTCAATGAGTCCCTGATGCGGCACGCCAGCCATCGGTCCCGATGGCGGCTCGAACCCGTCGGTGAGCGGGCTCTCGTGCACCTGTGCGCCGGTGAGCAGAGCCAGGAGCGAGCGGCCATTGCGAAGCGCGTTCTGCGCGTTGAGCAGCGTGACCGCCGTCGCCGAAGCCTGAGATTCGATCTGCGCGACATCCAGCGGCCGAGCAAAGCCGACCTGCTGCCGACCCCGGATGTCCCGCAGCCGCTCCGCCTGCACCGCGGCGGAAGACTCGATGACGTTCACCAGTTGCTCAGCTGCGGCGACCGCGTAGTAGGCCCGCGCAGTTTCCAGAAGCAGTGTCTCGCGGAGGTCCAGCAGCAGCCATCGCCGCTGTTCAATCGTCGCATCCAGCGCACGCACGTTGGCAAAGTCGCTCATCCCGGTCAGCAGCGTGTACTGACCCCGGAGCCCGCCGTCGAAGATCGTGTTTCTGGATGTGCTCGAGCCGCCCGAGTTGTCCGTCCCGCCACCGCCACTGCCGACATTCTCGCGAAACGTGAAGTTGCCGAAGACATCCAGCGTTGGAAGAAGCGAAGCCGTCGCCCGCTGCTTCTCAGCGAGCGCCTGGACCAGATTCTCTCCCTCGATGCCCAGCCGTTCGTTGTTGGAGGCGGCAAGTCGCAGCGCTTCCTCGAGCGACAGCGGCGTATCCGCCGGCACATCCATGGCCTCCCCACCGACTCCGGCCAGATCACGGTACGTCGAGACCTCCGCGCGTTGATCGACAGCGCACCCGCACGCGAGCAGCGTCAAGGCAAGGATGAGGCTGGTTCGCGGGTTGATCATGCGGCGGCTCCCACGCCGATGCCCCGGCGCAGAACGTGAAGCAGGTGCGATTTCAGGGATTCGGGCGTCATGCCCGGCGGGGGGTACAGCATCGCGCCTCTCACGAAGGAAAGCAAAAACTGCGCGGTGAGTTCCGGAGCGGGGTCGCTCGTCTGCCCCGCCTTGTTGCCTAAACGGATCGCATCCTCCACAATCAATGCCAGTTCACGTCGTCTCGACTGCAACTCGGGGTCCTCCGCCGTCAGCACGCCGCTCCGCAGCACTCGAAACAGGTCGGGAAACCCCGCCGCGAAGCGGATGAGCCCATCCGCTGCCTGCCCCAGGCGAGTCCAGACGTCGCTCGCCGGGAACTGCATGTCGGCTTTGAGGGACTCGACCATTGCGGTAAAGCCCTCGTGGATGAGCGTCAGGTACATGGTCTCCTTGCTCTCAAAGTAGATGTAAATGGTGCCCTTGCCGATGTGCGCGGCCGATGCGACATCCTCCAGCCGCACTTCATGGAAGGGCTTGGAAGCGAAGAGTCTGGCCGCGACCTCGAGGATCTCACGGCGTTTGGCAGGGTCCGGTCGTTGCATCGGTGGCCGATTGTGCAGCGAAGTGAGGAATGGCCGGTTGAAAACCGACCCGCCAGTATTACCGTCTCGCGGATTCGAGGTTGGTGTCCCGCAAAGATGCACCGCATGAAGAACCGATTTCGCCACTTTGCGCCTGCCGTCTGCGGGACGCTCGTCCTTCTCGGCCTGTCGCTCGCCGGGTGCCGCGACGATGCGCCCGCGCCGGCGGGTGCCCGCAGCGGCGGCAGTGATCGTCCGGCGGTACAGGTCAGTCTTGCACCGGTCCGCGAGGGGAACGCCTGGCGGAGCGTGGAAGTCACCGGAACGCTGTTTGGCGAAGAAGAGGCCACCATCGCCTCGAAGCTCAGCGGCCGGGTCGAGGCGATCGCCGCCGACCTTGGCGATCTGGCCCCCTCCGGAACGGTGCTGGCGCGGCTGGAGGCCAGGGACTACGAGCTTGTGCTTAGCGAGTCCGAAGCCGCGAGAGATTCCGCGCTCGCCCGACTGGGGCTCTCGGTGTTGCCCGGAAAGGGGTTTGATTCAGAGTCTCTTCCCGCGGTGCGCCGTGCCCGGGCCGAGGCCGCGAACGCCGCGGCACGTCTGGAGCGCGCGCAGCAACTCTTCGACCAGTCGCCCCCGCTTATCTCGGAGCAGGACTACGCGGATATCCGGACCGCGAACGATGTGGCGAGGGAGACCGCGGAGACCGAGTTGCTCACTGCCAAGGCGCTCCTGGCCGAGGCCCGCGCGCTGGAAACCGCCGTTGCCATGTCGCGACAGAAGCTCTCCGATACGACCGTCATCGCCCCCGCGGCGATCAGCGGTTCCTCGCCGATCTCCTACACCGTCGCGCAGCGCATGGTTTCCCTGGGCGAGTATGTCACGCCCGGGCAGGCGATGTTTCGTCTGGTTGCGACCGAACGAATCATCTTCCGCGCGCGTGTCGCTGAGCGATTCGCCGGGCAGGTGCGGCCCGGCCAGCAGGTGCACGTCTGGGTGGAGGCGTACGGCGAGCCGTTCGTCGGCGGGGTAAGCCGAGTCGCTCCGCAGATCGATCAGGAGTCGCGCACTTTCGCGATTGAGGTGATTATCGACAACCCCCAGGGCAGGCTCAAACCGGGCGCGTTCGCCCGCGGTGAGGTGCGATTGCGTGAAGAAAGCGGGATCGACTTCGTTCCCGCGTCAGCGGTGGTCACCTTTGCAGGTGTCACTCGCGTCTTCAGCGTCGCCGATGGCAAGGCGAAGGAGCACCGCGTGCGGACCGGAATCCGCATCGGAGAAGAAGTCGAAATCATCGGCGGGCTTGCGGTCTCGGATGTCGTTGCCGCCGGTGCGGCGGGCTTGGCCGAGGGCGTAGCGGTCCGCATTGAGTCTCCGTAGCAAAGCGGGCCGACTCGGTATGACCAAATCGGCCCGCCTGAATGTCTATGCGATCATCGCGAGTTCCGCGGATCGACCCGTGAACAGGTCGATCACCGTCAGCTCGCGAACCACGCGCTCAGGAAGGCGAAGATGTCCGGCACATCGGTGCGGCCATCGCCGTCGAAGTCTCCATCGCCCCGGAACCAGAACGCCAGAAAGGCGAAGATGTCCGGCACGCCGACGCCGCCGGACTGATCGATGTCGGCGATGCAGCTGCTCATCCAGGAGTTGATCGCCGCGCGGATCTGCTCCCGCATCTGCTCGTGGATGGCCCGGCTGAGCGCGGCCTGGCTGCCCGCGGCGGTGTCGTTGGTGATCTGGTTGTAGTAACCGCCGTACACAAACTCGCGCGGCGAGATCTGGCACGAACTCTTGTGGGGGATCGAGATCCACGAGTACCCGGTGCGGTAGGCGGTGCCGCCCAGCCCGTAGTTCCCACCCTTGGTGGCGTACTCGACCTGGTTGAGGAAGGTCGGGCGGTAGAACGCGGGCAGCCCGGCGGCGGAGAACTCCTCATTGATGATGTCGATCAGCGTCTGCGAAAGACCGTTGATCATGATGGTGCGGAAGGAGTCGCGATTGGGCGGGGACAGCAACCCATTGCTCACGGCCTCATGAATGCGGCCGAGGTCCTCGAGCGTCACCTGGTTTGGCGGCAGGCCGCACCCGATGTGGTGCTGCATGTTCGTTCCGTTCATGCCCAGGGCCGAGGCAACGTTGTTGAGCTGCGCAAACCCACCGAAGCTCGTGGTGACGGTGAAGGTCGCTTCGTTGTCGGACTGCACCATCATCCGCGAGAGCACGGTCTGCAACTGCAGGTTTTGAACGTTCGGGTCGTTGGGGTTCGGGCACGAGTCGTAGCCCGGCTGGTTGATGCCCCCGCCGCCAAGATACGGGAAGGTTGTGTTAAGCGTCGTGGTCGAACCCGGAGCCTGCATCGCGAGGAATGCGGTGACGTGGTGCAGCAGCTTGAGCGAGCTCGCCGGCTCGAACTGCCGGTCGTGCTGCAGCGCCGAAACGATCGGACCGTTCACTCGCTTGCAGTAGAAGCCCCAGAACCCGTCGGAGATGTCCGCCGCCATGATGTCGCGGGAGCGGGTCTCGGGCGCGTTGAGGTTGTTCACGAATGCGCCGGAGAACACGGTGTCCCCGGCCGCACCGGGTTGACGGTCAAGATGAATCAGACGGGTGCCGTACTGATCGGTGAACGCGGCGATCTGCGAAGCGGTCCAGCCGTAGAACCACCAATGGTGGTTCACGCCAGGGGCGAAGTCTTCCAGCAGGACGCAGTACGTCCCCGATCCATCTCGCTCGATCTGGACAACGCGCTGTCCCTGCGCAATCGCAGCAGATACCTCCGCGGGCGTCGCATCTGCAAGGAACGTCCAGTCGCGGGCGAGGCCGCCCGCATCCGGAACCAGAACAGCCGAGTAGCGGCGCAGTCCGCCCTCGACGTACGTGTCAACGTCGATGACCCGCGCATTGTTGCTCTGCGCAAAGTCGCGGACCTGCTGCTCGGTCCTGCCCGCGATCCACCAGTTGGCGGGCGAGAAGTCGTCGCCGGAGTTCTCGATGCTGGCGTAGGCGTAGCGCACGACGCCGCCCGTCTCATACGGCTCCAGATCGATCAACCGGTGCCCGTTGGTGCTCAGGGCCGAGTTCACCTGGGCTTCTGTTCGATCCGTGTTCCAGTCGAACGATTTGTTGAAACTGCCCGAGTCCAGCACGAACAACGCGGTGAAGCGCTGCGGGCTCGTGCCGTCGATCGGCTCCAGATCGATCGGGCGATATCCCTCGCCAACTTTCGTCGCGATGTCGGCGTGAGTGGCATTCGTCAGGTACCACCAACCGGTCTTTGCCGTATTGTCCCGGTCGGGGCTGGCGGCGGCGAATGCGGCTCCGGCGGCGACAAGGCCGGCGACCGCGGCGAGCGCGGCGGAGCTCGCCGGATGGCGAGGACCGGAGGTATTGATGGCGTTCGTGGAAGGCATGGGCGAGTCTCCTTGCAGTGGGTGAAGCTGGGGTGTCGGGCCCGGGTGTTCGGGGTCTCACGCCGCCAGTGGGGGGCATGAACCCCCTCGGGCTCTTCAGATAGAGCGACGGCCTGCTCCCCGTGTGACATCAGCACGAGGAAATCTGTACCTGGCCGATTCGAGCGGATCGAGAACCTCGGGGATCTGGGGTCTCGCCCTGCCCGGAGGCGTTGGCGGAGAGGCCTGCGAAGCTCACCCCAGTCGGGGTGGACTTTGCGCGGCCCTACCATCGTCAATGGGGATGGCGCGGAATCGAACCCCCGAACTGATGGATGACCCCGCAGTCGATGCGGGTGATCACCGCACGGCGCTTCGGGAACTCGCCCGTTTGAACCGCGTGACCAAGATCGACGGTCTGATCTGGAATGAGGTCCGGCCGCTCGCCGCACGGTGCGCCCGGCCGCTCCGGCTTCTGGATGTCGCAACCGGCTCAGCGGACCTGCCCATCCAACTGGCAGCGCGGGCGAGGGCCGAGGGGCTTGCGATCGAACTGCACGGGTGCGATATCAGCCCGGTCGCGATCGATGCGGCTCGAGCCAATGTGCAGAAGGCGGGTGAGGAGGTATCCCTGCAACGGATCGACGTTCTTACCGAGCCTTTGCCGGAGAGGTTCGATGTTGCGCACTGCGGCCTGTTCCTGCATCACTTTGATCCGCCGCAGGTCGAGCACATCCTCAGGAGCATGTCGCGAGCGGCGAGCACCGTCATCGTGCAGGATCTCCGGCGAACGCGGCTGGGGCTGGCCATGGCATGGGCGGTTCCGCGCGTGCTCAGCCGATCGAAGATCGTTCAGATTGACGCCGTCCGGAGCGTCCACGGGGCCTACACCCTCGAAGAGATGGGTGGCATGGCCAAGCGGGCCGGGCTGTCGGGGGCGGAGCTTCGCACGGTGTTCCCGGAAAGGCAACTGCTGGTTTGGCATCGCCGCGAGTCAACACGATGAATGATGCGGACGTTTTCGCCGCGGCCCACGAGCCGTGGGATGCGGTCATCGTTGGCGCGGGTGTTGCCGGAAGTGTGTGCGCGCTCGCGCTGGCGGGCGGGAGGAGCAGGGGGGAGCGGGGCCATGGCCCAGTTCGGCGCGTCCTGCTTGTTGAGCGTTCCGCGGCGCCGCGTCAGAAGGTGTGCGGGTGCTGCCTTGCACCCGGCGGCGTCGCCGCGCTCGCGTCCGCGGGAGTCGCAGACGTGCTGAGCGATGCGCTATCGATGAATGCTTGCGAGCTGCGCATCGGTGGTCACGCGGCGCTCCTGCCCGCGCCGGGCTTCCGAGTCATCGGGCGAGATGTTCTGGACTGCCGGCTCGCCGCCGCAGCGCACGCCGCGGGCGCGCGTGTCCTGACCGGCTGGAGCGCACGCGTGCAATCCGATGGAACGGTGCGACTTGGAAGGCGCACCGGCGGCGTGGTGTTCCTCCGGGCGCGCGCGGTCATCGTCGCCGATGGCTTGGGCGGCTCATCGCTCGCGGACCGACCGGAGTTCGGCTGGTGGATCGATCCGCGAAGCCGCATGGGACTCGGAGCATCACTCTCTCGCTCACCTGTGCCTCTCCCGAGCGGTCAGATGGCCATGCTCTGCGGCCGCTTCGGTTACCTCGGACTCGTTCGTCTGCCGACGGGAGAGATCGATGCCGCGGCATCGCTTGACCCCGCGGCGGCTCGCGAGGCTGGCGGTCCAGCGCAGGTGTGCACGGAGCTTGTGAGGAGCGTCGGTGGCGACGCGGAGGCACTGTCAGGCGCGAGTTGGCGCGGCACGCCGCTGCTGACGCGCCGCCGCACGTGCATCGAATTCGGCAATGTGTACGTTGTGGGAGACGCGGCGGGATATGTGGAGCCCTTCACCGGCGAAGGAATGACATGGGCGATTCGCAGCGCACTGCTCGCAGCCCAGATCATCGAGGCGAGGCTTGCCGGCCGCGCTGCCCCCGGCGATTGGACAGCGGCCTATCGGCAGGGGGTCGCCTCCGAGCATCGCCGCTGCGGCGTCGTTGCGTGTCTGTCACGATCGCCGCGCGCCGTCCGGGCGGCTCTCGCCATCGGGTCATGCGTGCCCTCGCTCTTGGGCCGAGTCGCCACTGCGCTCGGACCCAAGCCCCCCCTGGTGCATCAAGGACGGTGCGCATGACGGTACGAATCCTGTCGATCGGCACAGCAACCCCGCCGGGCAGACTGACCCAGGAACGGACCGCCGTTCTCGGCCGCACCTTTGCGCCCACATCCGTGGCTGAGGGCGCGATCGAGGCTCTGCACCGCCGCACCCGCATCGACACACGCGCTTCGGTTCTGGTTGATGCCGCCAGCGGGCAGCAGTCCTTCTATCCGCCCAACGATGGTGGCGATGGCCCCACGACCGCGGCAAGGATGGCCGTGTTTGCGAGTGAGTCGTCATCGCTTGCCTTCGAGGCCTCTGCGAACGCGCTCCGCGGCGCGGCGGTCGAGCCTGCGCGCGTATCGCATCTGGTCACGGTCTCATGCACGGGGTTCGCGTCGCCGGGTGTGGATCAGTTGCTCGTGAAGAAGCTGGGCCTGAGCGCCGGCATTGGCCGCACCCACATCGGCTTCATGGGATGCCACGGAGCGCTCAACGGCATTGCGGTGGCAAAGGCACTCGCCTCGGCGGATCCGGCCGCGGTCGTTCTGCTCTGCTGTGTCGAGCTGTGCAGCCTGCACATGCACTACAGCGATCGTGTTGATCAGTTGATCGCCAATGCCCTGTTCGCCGATGGCGCGGCCGCGGCGGTCCTTGCGCAGTCCACGGACAACCATCGCCCCGAAGTCCGTGCGTGTCGATCCTGGCTGGTGCCCGGTTCCGCCGACCTGATGTCCTGGCACATCGGAGACAACGGGTTCGTCATGACCCTCGCTCCAAAGGTGCCCGAGCGGCTCAGCCTGGTCGTTCCCGGCTGGATGGATACCGTGCTGGACTCATGCGGCCTCCGGCGAACAGATGTCGGTGGTTGGGCGATCCACCCGGGCGGTCCGCGAATTGTCGATGCGCTGACCGCGGCGCTCGGCATGGCGGACGGCAGCGGCCACGATTCTTTGGAAGTACTGCGACAGAATGGCAACATGTCCTCGCCAACCATCTTGTTCATCCTGGATCGGATGGGGCGTAAGAACCGGCCGCGCCCGTGGGTGGCGATGGCATTCGGGCCGGGCTTGGCGGCAGAAGCCGTGGTGCTGATCTGAAGTTGCGGTGAACGCGGGGAGCCCCGGGGCGTACAACAATCACGCCGGCGGTAGCCACCGCGGCAAACGGCTCGATCTATTCATACCGCTCATCCATGACGGCTCTGCTTGCGAAGACGAGACATATGCCCGATCCATCCGCTCAGAATGATGTTCGCACGCTCAAGCAGCTCCGCCAGACGGACTGGCGGTCTCGGAGTGTCAAGCTCGAGCTGCGCGAGAACATGACGCGTGCGCTTGCGGAAGGTCAGGGGACAACACTTTTCCCGGGCATCATCGGCTACGACGCGACAGTGATCCCGGAACTTGTGCACGCGGTCCTTGCCGGGCACGACATGCTCTTTCTTGGTGAGAAGGGGCAGGGCAAGAGCCGCCTGATGCGGCAACTGATCCGTTTCCTGGACGCGTATCTACCGTATCTCGATATCCCCGGCTGTCCGGTGCACGAAGACCCCGAGAAGCCGATCACGCTCGCGGGGAGAGAGTTCCTGGCCAAGCACGGTGAGAACGCGCCGATCGCGTGGTGGCCGCGAGACGCACGCTACGCTGAACGCCTCGCGCCGGGTACCAAGTTCGCGGATGTGATTGGCGAGATCGACCCATCGAAGCTCGCACGCGGTGTTTCGCTGGGCGCGGAGGAGTCGCTCTTCTTCGGGCTCATCCCTCGCATGCACCGGGGCATCTTTGCGATGAACGAGCTGCCCGACCTCGATGATGCGGTGCAGGTTGGGCTGTTCAATGTTCTCGAAGAGCGGGATGTGCAGATCCGCGGCTTCCCCGTTCGGTTCGACCTCGACATCGCCGTGCTGTTTTCCGCGAACCCCACGACGTATAACCGGTCTGGCAAGGTCATCCCGCAGCTCAAGGACCGCATCGGCTCGACGATCCAGACACACTATCCGCGTGAGCGAGACATGGCGATCGAGATCACCGAGCAGGAAGCGCTGAAGGAACTCTCGCTGGGCGGGAATTACCCGGTGCTTGTGCCGCGCTTCATGAAGGAGATCGTCGAGGAGATCTCGATCGTGGCGCGGCGGAGCAAGTACGTCGATCATGCATCGGGAGTGTCGGCGCGGTTCTCGATCGCGAACTATCGCGTGATGATTGCGTCGGCACGTCGCCGCGGGATTGTCCTCGGCGAGCGGCCGAGCGTGCCCCGCATCAGCGACCTGGCGCACTTCCACTCGACAGCCGCAGGCAAGGTGGAGCTCGACCTGATGTCGAGCCACCAGCTTACCGAGTCGCAGGCGCTGGATGCCATCTTCGCCGAGGCGATACGCAATGTGTTCAAGGAGTACGTGCAGGAACACGGCATCGGTGAGATCGCGGAGATGTTTGCCAAGGGGGTGAAGATTGAAGTGGGGGATATGCTCCCCAGTTCGCACTACGAAGCCCTGCTCCAGCGTGTGCCTCCTGTGTGGGACAAGGCGTTTGAGGTGAACGCATCGAGTGACCCCGCCGTCCGCGCAAGCTGCGTGGAGTTTGTGCTCGCCGGGCTGTGGGCCAGCGACAAGGTCAGCCGGGCTGTACGGCATGGTCGCGTGGAGTTTGAGACGTGAGGGATGGGGCCACAACTCCCGGAGATGCTGCACATCACCGAAAGCTCGGCGGAGTGTTGCACGCATATCTCGGATATGACCCAAAGGCCTTCCCCTCGCCGACAGCGCCGCCGCCGGATGTCGCGGGGGCGGCGTTCGACTTTGCCATGCAGTTCGGCGATCTGATGGAGTTGACCGAGGAGCAGCTCACCGCGGCGATCCGCATCGACCCTTCCCAGATCGCCGGGCTCGGCCCGAGCTTGCAATCGCTCATCGCGATGCTCGAAGAGCGGAAGGCACGGATCCTCGCAACCTACGAGACGGATTCCGTCCGGTTGGAAGCCGGCGCGGCGTATCTGCGCGAAGCGGGCAAGCTCGAGCCGAAGAAGGAGCAGCGCGAGATGCTGGACCGCGCGGTCCGGTCCGAGCAGATCCGCGAGCTTGAGAAGCTCTGGTACATGCAGAAGAACGAGCACTCCCCGGTCGCAAGGGGCCTCATGCGGCTGATGGAGCGGCTAGGCGAGAAGTTCCAGGTCGAGCAGCTGAGCAGCAAGTACGCGTTTACCGGGCGGGAGCCGCTCAGCGTGCCTGGGGCGCTGGAAGTGAAGGACGAGCTCGAGACGATCGACAAGCTCCTGAAGCAACTTCGCGAGGCGATGGAGACGGCGCAGCTCGCGATCATTGACATGGATGAGCTTTCGGAGTTTGCTGAGGATGAGGATCGCGCGGGGGAGATGCAGAACCTCAACGAACTGCAGAAGCAGATCGAGGAATTCGTGCGTCAGGAGGCTGAGCGCCAGGGGCTGGAGAAGACCAAGGACGGCTTCAAGCTCTCTCCCAAGGCGATGGCGCTCGTCCGCGGCAAGCTGCTGGCAGATATTTTCAGCGATCTTCAGGCCGCCCGGTCCGGCCGGCACGATGGACCGATCATCGGCGAGGGCGCGGTCGAGATGGCCAAGACGAAAGAGTACGAGTACGGCGACTCGCTCGCCAACATGGATGTTGCCGGGAGCTTCGTAAACGCCTTCGTCCGCGCCCGCGGCTCCGGAAGCGAGGGAGTGGCCGAAGGCTCCGGTGAGTCACCCGGCTTTGTGTTCCCGACCGGCGATGATCTGCTCATCCACCGCACGCGCAACACGCCCAAGTGCGCTACGAGCGTTCTGATGGACATGTCCGGCTCGATGCGTCACGGCGGCCAGTATGTGAACGTCAAGCGCATGGCTCTCGCGCTCGACGCGCTCATCCGTCAGGAGTATCCGGGCGACCATCTGTCCTTCATCGAGATGTTCACGTTCGCCAAGCTCCGCCGCCCCGCGGAGATCGTCAGCCTGATGCCCAAGCCGGTGTCAATTCACAACCCTGTCGTCCGCCTGAGGGCAGACATGGGCGACCCGAACATGAGTGAGCTGCGCGTGCCGCAGCACTTCACCAACATCCAGCACGCGCTCTCGCTGGCACGGCGCGTCCTCACCGGTCAGGACACGCCCAATCGTCAGATTGCACTGATCACCGACGGATTGCCCACCGCGCACTTCGAAGCCTCGCAGCTCTTCATGCTCTACCCGCCCGATCCGCGCACCGAGGAGGCCACAATGCGGGATGCGGCGCTCTGCGCCCGCGAGGGGATCACCATCAACATCTTCCTGCTCCCAAGCTGGAGCCAGAGCAGCGAGGATGTGGCGTTCGCGCACCGCATGGCCGAGACTACCCGCGGCCGCGTCTTCTTTACGGGTGGACGCGACCTCGATCGGTTCGTGCTGTGGGACTATGTCGCAAACCGCCGGCGCGTGATCGCGTGACCCTGCTCACGGCGTCGCGACGTGCACACCCGTCGCGTTCACGACCATCGCATCGCCGCGGACTTCGGCCACCGTGCCGACGACGACAAGCTCGCTCAGTTCCTTGATCTCCCAGCGGCCCTTGATGTCCGTCCGCAGTGGCATGCCCTTGGCATCAACGACCTGGACTGTGACCGAGTGCGCCGTGATCTCATTCCGAGGCGAGCAGCAGTAGTCCCAGGGGATCGGGCACTTATCCCCGGGGATCTCATTGCACGCCTTCGGGCCGCGTCCGATGAGCGAGAACACCGCCCGTTCTTTGACGAAGGGGCTCTTGCTTCCGCCAATGCGACCCTTGAGCACGATCTTGTCGCCCTTCTTGAGTCCCTTCTTCGCATCGACGACATCCGGCGCGGGTTCGGGAGCCTCGTTCAGCAGGAACCCCGCCGGCAGTCCGCCTCGAGGCACGAACAGCCCGCTTGCGGCGATGGTCATCGGAATCTCTTCCGTTGCTGCTGTAACAACCTTGCCCACGACAAACACCTCCGCCGCCTCGGCGAGCCCTGACCGGCCTTTGACGGAGTACGTCAAGGGCTTGCCCGCGGAGTCGACAAGCTGCACAACCGCGCGATTCGCAGGTGAGAGCGGACAGACACGAGTCATCTCGCCGTCTGTCTCCTTCATCACGCCCGCTGCCGCGGCATCATCGACAAGCACAAACTCAGCCCGCCCGGTGGTGAAGGCGTCATCCGCATTGGCCACGCGCCCACGAACCGTGACCGTGTCGCCGGCCTTGGCGGCTGTGACAGCCGAGGCCAGCTCCTTTGCCCCCGTGGGAATCGCCTTCAACCGATGCGACTCGGGAAGGTCCTGGGCGTGTGACGCCTCCGGAGACAGCAACAGCGCAAACACACAGATCGCAGCAGCAAGTGACGATCGCGAGGGCAGAAGGCAGTTCAACATGGGGATCTCCATTCTCAGAAAGCTGCGCGGTCGTTCGGCCCGCACCATGGACACAGTGACCAACTCGTTATACCGACTTCAGGGCGGTCGGGATGGGCATTCGTAAACATCTCCACGCGGGCGGCAAAGCGCCAATCAGCCCAAGCGCGATGCCCGATACCAGGCCGATCAGCACGACCGTCGTGTCGACCACAAGAGCAAACGCGCCAGCGGAGAATCGCACCCCCACCCCGTCGAGCAGCCATACACCGACTGCACACGCACCAAGCGCACCCGCCGCGGTCGCAAGGCTCGATTCCTGCACCAGCGAAGTGATGATCGCGCCGCGCCGAAAGCCCAACGACTGCAATGTTCCCAGCTCTCGCACGCGCGATGCAAACGCCGCGTACATGGTGTTCAGGCCGCCAAACAGGCCGCCGATGGCGATCAGGGCTGCAGTGATCCACGCCACCGCGCGGATCGGAGCAAAGAACGCCGACAACTGGTCGTAGTACTCGCGCTCGGGCATCGCGGCGAGTTCCAGGTCGGGCCGCATCAGCGCAAAGGCCGCGAGATCGGCAAACTCCGCTTCTCCCGGCTCAAGCGTGACGACGACGCACGAGACGGTGTCACGCTTCGTCGCGGCCATCAGGTCCGCAAGCGGCGCCCACACTTCCGCATCCAGCACCGATCCCGGCGCAGCGAATCGCCCCACGATCGTCCACGGCCGATTGTCGATCCGCAGTATCCCGCCCAGGCGCAGATCGCTCTCCGGGAGGCCGATCGTCGTTGCCGCCATGCGCCCGACCATGAGCTCGTCCATGCCCGGCCGCGCCAGTCTTCCCTCCACCAACGAGACATTGCTGTGCACGAGAGTCGCAGCCGGAGTGATACCGCGCAACAAAGCATGCCCCGCCCGCTCGCCCTCCACGCCGGCCCGCACCGGCAGCATCACGTGCACCTCTGGCGAGATGTAGGCTACTCCTGCGCGCGTCCGAATCCCCGAGACCGATGCCTCGATGAGCGATGCGGTCGCCGCGCTGATCTCGGATCGCTCCACGCTCTCCTCGCTGCCGATCCCCATCACCATCACATTCTGCTCAGCGCCCGTCGCACGGAGCGCCCGGTCCATCCCTCGAACAAAGCCGCCCGCCGCGATCACCAGCAATACCACCAGTGCGCTGCCAAGGACCGACAGCACAAGGCGGATGCGCGATCGCCCGAGGTTGCGAACGGCGTAATCAAACGGCAGCAATCGCACGGACCACTCCTCCTTTATACGGCGCGGAAGCTCTGTGCAATCTCGCGACGTCCCGCCTGAATCGCGGGCACCAGGCCTGCAACAACCCCTACGCCCGCCGCGATCACCAGTCCGATCAGGCTCGTCCCAAGGTCCGGCGAGACGTGAATGCTCAGCCCCTCGGTCGAGAGGCTGAACTTCCCCCATGCCAGAAAGGCCGCGGCCAGAAGCGTCCCCGCCGCGCCCCCCAGCACACCCAGCACAATCCCCTCGGCGATGATCATCCGTGCGATGAGTCCGCCGCGGAAGCCCAGCGTCTGCAGCACGGCGTGCTCCTTCATCCGGTCCTGCACGCCCAGCACAATGGCGTTCGCCACCAGCGCCAGCACCGCCGCCAGGCAGCCCCATCCCAGGTACTTCGCAAACCCGACGATCTCAACGACATCGGCCCCGACCTGCGCGACAAACGCCTTCTCCGGGCGTGTCGTTGTCGGGTCCTGATCCGTCCGGAAGAGATCGTCGATCGCCGCGGCCACCTCGCGCAGCCGCACCGGATCATCGACACGGACGTTGAACTGTGTCACCACGCCCAGCCCCGGCCCCGTGGCCGCCGCCTGCTGAAGGAACGGGAGATGCACATACGCCACATTCTGATCCTGCGGCTCATCCGACGCGATGATCCCCGCGACCGAGACCGTCACGCCCGCTGCATCAAAGGATATCCCCGGGGTCAGCCGTCGCCGCTCCGCCATTCGTTGCCCGACGAGCGCGGAGTCCGACCGATTGTGCCAGTCCTCAATCGAGCCCGCCACAACGCGCCACTTGGCTGCCATCGCTCCGACACCCTCTGCAGGCACGCCGCGAAACGTCACGACATCCAGACTTGCCCGGCAGTTGTTCACAACGACTTTCATCGGCGTGACCGACGCAACACCCGGCAGTCGCGAGATCTGCTCGGCATAACTCTCCGGCAACCGGCTTGTCGCCGGGCAGAACCGGTTCTCTCGATACACGATTAGCATCGTGTCGGCCGCCGACACCTCGGTTGCCTGTCGCACGCCATGCTGCAGGGACTGCACCGTGATGAACAGGAACATCGCCACCGCAACGCCCGCCGCGGTCAGCAGCGTCCGCGTGCGGTGCCGTAGCACCTGCCGAAGCACGGTCGGAATCAAGCGAGGTGCGATCATGCCGCGGCTCCTTCCGGAATCTCAACCCGCCCCGGCTCGATCAACCGGCCCTTCTCCAGGTGCAGCGTGCGCGATGCGCGGGCTGCGCACCGGGCGTCGTGCGTCACCATCACCAGCGTCTTGCCCAGCTCTCCGCACAGCCGCGACAACAGATCCATGATCGCCCCGGCCGACTCCGCATCCAGATCGCCGGTTGGCTCGTCCGCGACGATGATCGCCGGGTCCGTCACGATCGCGCGTGCAATCGCCACACGCTGCTCCTGCCCGCCGGAAAGCTGCCGCGGATAGTGATCGTGCCGATCCGCGATGCCGACAAGCTGCAGTGCGGCCGAAACCCGCTCGTGCCGCTCCCGTCGGCTCATCCGATGCAGCAGCATCGGGAGCTCCACATTTTCATACGCTGTCAGCACCGGCACGAGGTTGTACAACTGGAAGATGTACCCGACATTGTCGCTCCGCCAATCGGCCAGCCGCGATCGAGACAGCCGCGCGATGTCCTCCCCGCCGATGCGAAGCTCGCCTGCGGTCGGCGAATCGATCCCTGCGATGAGGTTCAACAGCGTCGTCTTCCCGCTGCCTGATGGCCCCATGAGCGCAAGGAAATCGCCCCGCGGCACATCCAGATCGAGCGCCTGCAGCGGCGTGATCGACGTGTCCCCTTTTCGGTACGACTTCGTCACGCCGCGGCACTGAATCAGCACATCCTTCGTCATTGCGCATCTCCGTCGGTTCCCGCGAGTTCGCCGATCACGCGGACCCGCACGCCCTCGGCGATCGCCGACGATGGGCTCGCGATCGCGCGATCTGTCGCCGCAGCTCCCGCTGTAATCTCTACAAAGCCGTCCCCGTGCCTCGCGCCAATCGTGAGGCGGCGCTTCACCGCGATCGTGCCGCCCCGGGCATCATGACCAATCATCCATGCCGCGGCGGAAGCCTCGGTCGTCTCTATCAGCACGCTCTCAGGGAGCAGGAGTGCGAGGGATTCGGATCCCGACTCCCCTCCAGCCCGTCCATCCGCCGCATCATCTGTACCCAACAGACGCACTCGCGCCAGCATCTCCGGCTTCAGCGTCGGGACCGGGTTCTCGATCGACACCTTGAACTGCACCGTGTTCCGCTGGATGTTCGCTTCGTGCACGATGCGCGTGACCACGCCAGCGAACGCGATATCCGGCAGAGCCTCCGTCACGATCCGCGCCCGCGTGCCAACACCGACCTTCGCGGCGTCAGCCAGCGGCACATCGACACGCACTTGCAATCGCGAGGGGTCATACAGACGGGCCACGCCCGCCTCGTGCGCCTCTCCGGGTCCCGGGCTCGTCATGGTCAGCCGCGTTCCCGGCTCGACCGACCGCGAAAGCACGATCCCGGCAACCGGTGTGCGAATCTCTGTCCTTGCCAGTGCGAGCAAGGCCTGATCCACCGCCACCTGTTGCGTGCCGTGTGCGGCCTCGGCGGAGGCCACCGAGGCCTCTGCCGAGGCGACCTCCGCCTGCACGGCCACAAGCTGAAGCTCAAGCCGTGCAAGCTGTGCTGCTGACACGCTGCCATCTCCCGCCAGTGACCGCTTGCGATCAACCTCATCTTGTGCGACCGCTGCTCTGGCGACCGCCGCGGCAAGCGCCGCGCTCAGCTGCTTCACCGCCGCGGCCCTTTCGGCCAGTTCCGCCCTCGCGCGCCGCAGGGTCAGATTCGCATCGTCGTCGATGAGTCGCGCAAGTACCTCCCCCGCCTCGACACGCTGTCCCTCCAGCACCAGGACTTCCTTCACCACGCCATCGGTGAGTGCGGGAACGGTGACCGCAAATGGGTCCGGTTCGATCCACCCCGGTGCCTGCACAATCGTCTGCTCCCGGGCCGCGATCGTCGCGCTGCCAGCCTCGCTCTCCTCGCTGCCATTCGCATCCGCAGCACGCGGCTTGGCGACCACCGGCACGACCCGAACCTCGACCGCCGGCCACAACGCATCACGTGCGGACCACGCCAGGACGGCAAGCGCGCAGAGCAGCACCAGAACCGGCAACACGACCCGCGTTCCCCAGCGGAACGACGGCCGAGGGACGGCGGAACTGGTCGACGGGCGATCTGGCCCGCGGCGAGAAAGCGCCGCGAGCCCGGAAGATGCAGACATGGTTCATCTCGATCAGCAGGTGGAGAGAAAACCGCAGCGGATCCGCACAGATCGCGCATGCACAACCATTCGCGGCCATCCAGCCGCGAACGAAGCACGCACACCGCGCTACACCTGCAGAATCACCGAGCCCACAAGGTCACACTGCCGAGGACGGTGCAGATCGGGCGGTGGTCTTTGCCACCCACACCTGCTCTGCGTCGGCAGAATGCCGGTCGCGCCGAAGAACACGGCCGACCAGGGGGCCAGCTCCATCATTCCACCAGTCCGTTGCTCAACCCCGCGCGCGGGCGGAATCGCATGAAACGACTTCACGCACAGCGAGCACTCGCGATCGCGGCATGGTCCGCGGCTCGGCTCTTCGGATGGCGATCGATCCTCATCCTCATCGGAACACGCCTCGGTGATCCACGCTTCACATTCGCAGCAACAGTCTTCGCATGCGTCGCTCTCGCTCGGCTGCCCCTCAATCGTGCAGCAACCCAACGCGGTCGCGCCGGAGGTCGGAGTCAGCAGCGACTTCACGCACACCGTCGCTCCCGGCGGCACGGCGCAGCACACCACCTGCGCGACGACGCAGAGAATGAGCCAGAAGTGGATAACCGGGCTTCGCATCGATGATCAACTATACACGACGTCCAAGCTCTTCCTTTCGTGTTATCGGCACACCGGCGCAAGACTTTGGCGGAAATCATCCGAACAGGCCGCGACCACAAGCCCTTAGCGCCCGTCGAACCTACCTTCTCCGCGTATGGCCGCACTTCTCACAGTCCGGGGCATCGCCAAGCACTTTGCCGCCCGCACGCTGTTCACCGGCGTCTCGCTCAGCATCGAGGACGGTGAGCGGCTCGCGCTCATCGGTCCCAACGGCGCGGGCAAAAGCACGCTCATCAAGATCCTCGCGGGGCTCGAGGAAGTCGATGGCGGAACCATCACCGCCCGCAGGGGACTCCGCGTGGCGTATGTCGCTCAGGCCGACGTGTTCCCGAATGGGGCCACGGTGCGCGAATCGGTCATGGCCGAGCTCGAAGCCGCCATGAAGGCCGGCAAGCTGCCGCACCTCCATGATCATCATGAGCTGGAGCTCGCCGCCGAGCAGACGATCGACCGGGTGGACATGTCCCCGTACATCGACGCCCTGTGTGAGGGGCTGTCCGGAGGGCAGCGCAAGCGCGTGTCCATCGCCCGCGCGCTCGCCCAGGAGCCCGACCTCATCCTCCTTGATGAACCGACGAATCACCTTGACGTCGAGGGGATCGACTGGCTGGAGAACACGCTGGCCGCCGGCGACTTTGCTTCCGTTGTGATCACCCACGACCGGGCATTCCTCGAAGGCACCGCCACCCGCATCATCGAGCTCTCCCGCGCCTATCCGGAGGGCACGTTCACCGTGCAGGGCGGCTACTCGGTGTTCCTGAAGCGCAAAGAAGAGTTCCTCCTTGCCCAGGAGAAGCAGGAGCAGGCGCTCAGCGCCCAGGTCAAGGAGGACATCCGCTGGCTCTCGCGCGGCGCCAAGGCCCGTCGCACCAAGAGCAAGAGCCGTATCGGCGCGTCCTTCCAGCGCATGGATGAACTCGCCGAGCTCAAGACCCGCAACGCGCCTGCAAAGGCCGC
This sequence comes from Planctomycetota bacterium, assembly GCA_023432465.1. Taxonomy (GTDB): domain Bacteria; phylum Planctomycetota; class Phycisphaerae; order Phycisphaerales; family UBA1924; genus JAHBXL01. The sequence goes on from JAEYUO010000004.1 coordinate 57,353, forward strand.
GCAGATCGACTTCCGCTCGACCGATCGCCAGACGCACAAGCTTCTGGTCGGCCGCGGCCTCTGCAAGACGCTCGGCGGCAAGAAGCTGTTTGAGAACCTCGACATCCTGCTCTCGCCCGGCGACAAGCTCGGCCTCATGGGCCCCAACGGAGCGGGCAAGAGCACGCTCATCAAACTGCTCACCGGCGAGATGGAGAGCGATCCGCCCACACCGCAGATGCTGCGTGATGAAGCCGAGATCGAGGGCTCCCTCCCCCCCGGCACCCCCGCGCTGGGCACGATCCGCCGCGCCGAGAAGCTCCGCGTCGTCCTGTTCAGCCAGCACCGCTCCGAGCTCGACCCCTACGCCACGCTCGGCGAGACCTTGGCACCGACCGACAGCGTCATCTATCGCGGCCGCGTGCTGCATGTCGCGACGTGGGCGGGCATGTTCCTGTTCGGCAAGGACCAGCTCCGCACCGAGATCCAGACCCTTTCCGGCGGCGAGCAGGCCCGCGTGCACATCGCAAGACTCATGCTCGAACCTGCTGATGTCCTTATCCTCGACGAGCCCACCAACGATCTCGACCTCGCCTCGCTCGATGTGCTCGAGGAAAGCCTCGAAGAGTTCCCCGGTGCTGTCGTCCTCGTGACGCACGATCGAGCCATGCTCGATCGCCTCGCCACCCGTGTTCTCGCGCTTGATGGCAAGGGCGGCGGACGCTACTACGCCGACTACCAGCAGTGGGAGCGCCTGCACAAGGCCGACGCCAAGGCCGATGCCGTCGCGGCCGCCCGGCAAGGCGAATCAGCGCAGGCCGTGGCCGTCCCTTCAGTTGGGGCCGTCTCATCCGCCCGTGCCTCCGCTGCCACGACAGCACCAAAGAAGCGACTCGGTTTCAAGGAGCAGCAGGAACTTGCGGGCATGGAAGCCGCGATCGAGAGAACGGAGAGCGAACTGCGCTCCGCCGAAGCCGCCCTCAACGACCCCGCTGTTCTCAACGACCATCGCAAGATGGCCCAGGCGAGCCAGCGGCTAGCCGATGCCCAGGCCCGACTTGCGACCCTGTTTGCCCGTTGGGAAGAGCTCGAAGCCCGCGCGTAGCCGAACGGCACGCCCTTCGCCCGTCGAGCAGTCCCCCCGCAATGCACGGGGTGCGCGTTCTTTCGTGCATGCTGCAAGGTTTCCTTCCCCCGCGGGAACTCTCCTGAGACAGCGCGTCCTCCACTTCTCAACTTCGAGTGGGTGGAGAGAGCGACACCCGTCTGAGAGATCCGGCGTGCCCGGTCCGCGGGCACACCGAGAACAGCCCCCGCCGTTCAAGGAGAGAGACCATGGAGACTTCGCGCGCCCACCGTTCGATCCCGACCCCCACCTCCGCGTGCGCTCGCCGCGCGCGTCTCGCCTGCTGCGCCGCCCCCGCCGCCGCGATTCTTCTGGCGCTCACGTCACCCGCCGCGGCCCACCTCGGCTCGATCCGTCCCGCCGATGGCTACCTCATCGCCGGTGTCGGGCCCTTCCCGGCCGATTGGGTCGATGTCACGTACTACAACGCCGGAGCCTTTGGCGCCAACGCCGGCGGTGGCTCGGTCTCGCTCATCGTGCCCGATAGCGGAAACTGGAGCCTCCTGAGCCAGGTCGGTGCATTCTTCCCCTCTTCCGCGGCTCGCAATGCCGCCGTCGGCAGCGCACCACCTTATCCAGGTGTCATTCCCCCCGGCACGCTCCCGGTGTACATGGTCGGCAACCACTTCCCCGGTCGCGGCGGAGACGGCTCGAACCTGGCCTTCCGAAACGACACCCCGCTGGGCACTGGTACCGCAAAGTACCGCTACCAGCTCGACACCTTCGATACGGGCGGTCCAGTGCCGTCCTCTGTCACCGCGGGGACGGTCTCGATGCAGATGTACTTCTGCCCCAACCCCGGCGATACGCCCAACCCTGGTACGCCGCGTCAGGACAAGTTCACCCTCAGCCTGCTCGATGCCGTCGGAAACGTCGGTCTGCAGTGGGGGTATGCCCGAGACAACGAGGTCACCTGGCGAGACAGCGCTAGCAGCAACTGGAACTACACCGGCATCTTCGCCGACGCAACGGACTGGGACGGGATCAAGATCGATATCGACCTCGACAACGACACCTTCCAGCTCGACTACTACATCGTCTCAACGAACACCTGGCAGACCCTCGCCCCGGCGGGCACCGCGCTGGGTGCATCGATGTCCAACTTCACCACCCTTGACTGGGAGCTGGTCGACGGTCTGTTCAGCGGCACAGGCGGGAAGAACTACTTCGACGACTTCACGTTCAACATTCCCGCTCCCTCTTCCGGTGCCCTCGCGGTCCTCGGGCTCGCCTTCGCCGCCCGCCGCCGCCGGCAGAACTAACCCGCCCCACCCTTCGCGGGCAGCTACCTGCAACCCGACACGCCAAAGCACGCCGCGGGACCACACGCCTCGCGGCGTGTTTGTTGGCCCATCCAAAAACCCCCCTCAGCCAATGCGGGCGACAGGAATCGAACCTGCCTAACCCTGCGCGCAAGTACGTGAAACGCAAAGCCTTATGGGGACCCTGTTCAAGGTAGTGCCACCCTGGGTGCCAACGACGGGACATGCCGAGTCACCGTGGGACAGTTCGTGCCGGACGAGCAGGTTTACCGCCGTCGTCGACGCATCGACGCCATTCGAGCGATCACCAACAGCCCGACGCCTCCGGGCGCGGGGATGCTGTAGACGCGAATCCCCAGGGGAGTCGAGACGGCGAGTTGCTGCCCGTCGTCGCTGATCGACATGTAACCCTCACCGAAGGCGAGAGAAACGATCATGTTCTCACCGACCGGGAACGTCGACACCACGGACCAATCCGAGGTTCGATACTCGACGATCTGATCGGTCAGCCGATTCGTCAGATAGAGCACATCGCGTAGTGGATCAAACACGTACCCCGTGCTGGCTGGCAGAGTTGCAACAATGCCGAATGCCGAGTCATAGATCCTCGTCCCGGCTATCGAGTGCCCCAGCGCGAACAGCGCTCCATCGCGACTCACCGCGAGCGGCGCGTTCCCCAAGAAGTCGTTTGATTGACCAATAGCGGAAAACACATCCGTTGAGGTATCGTAATTCCACAGGTTCCCTGGGGTGGTTTCGGCTTCAGCCAGCACCATCCGCGACCGGTCTGCCGATCGGTAAAGCCGCGAGCGATTACGAATCCAGTTCACCCCTTGTCTAACGGTGAGCGTGTTGTTGGCGACATCAATCTGCCTGCGGACGGTATTGCCTGATCCTGCAAATGAGGATGTAATGAACCCTGTGGCGTTCGAGACGATCGCGACATCCCACGAGTGGGTCTCCTGTGGGTACTGAGGTGTGTACATCAAGCTCGAAACTGTGCCTGTCGCAAAGTCCAGCCGCCGCAGCACTCCCTGACCGCCGATCATGACTCGATCGGTGACGAAGGCGGTGGTTCCGTCGGGCGTGAGATCGATTCCGTTAAGAGAAACACCCACGGGGATCGGATCAAGCAGCGATCCGGTGACCACACTGAATCTCTGCAAGCCTCCGCCAGAGCCTGTGAAGTACAGCGTACTCCCGTCTGGGCTGAACACGTGGTCGCGGCGGGTTGCATCCGGAATGAGCGTGCCTTGACCGCACACTCTGTACGTGAAGGCCAACAGACCCACCACCGCGACCGTCTTCGTCCACCACGCGCGCGCAACCATGCAGTCCCTCTCTCTGCCAGCCACCTCCCAGTGGTTGGCTCTCTGGTTCCCCGTGCCGAGAGCCTACCGGCCGGTTCTCGCGGCAACAAGCAATTTTGGGACAAGTAACTGGGTGATCAGCACTTCGACGCACTGCCGCCCGCAGTCCGGGCCGGGTTCGAGGCGATGGAGGACGCATCGGATGTCCGATAGGCTGGCGGCACGGCGCTTTCCCCTTGTGCTCGGCCGCCGATGCGATATGCTGGCGAGCGGCGCGGCTTTGCCGTGCCGGGAGAGAGAGATTGATACGGAAACCACTCTGGTTGGGCTGTCTTATCGCGTGCGCGAGGGTTCTGGTCCCGGCGTCATCTGCGCATGCCCAAGGTGCATTCGATGTTGAGACCGTCCTACTCAGCGGGTCACCGGCACCGGGAACACCGCCCGGAGTGGTTTTTGGAAGTATCGGGACGGTGTGTATCGACAACTCTGGCCGCATGGTCTTCGGCACCTCGACTTCCGCATTTGGCACCGAACCCATCCGCCAGCGACTCTACATGATGTCGGAGGGCTCGCTCGGACTGCTTGCCTCTTCGGGGGACCTGATCGCGAATCATCCTTCGTTTCGTTACGCGAGCTTTGAGCGTCCCACAATCAACGACGACGGAACGCTGGCGTTCGTCAGTGAAACCACCACGCCTGCTCAGACCGCCGTTGTGACGGGACAGCCCGGGGCTTTCCAGTTGACCGCCCTGCGCGGTCCTGACCCGAACCCTGTCCCGGGCTACCCCAGCGGGCTTGGTTTGATCGCCCGTCCAGCCCCCCTCTCGAACGCTGGAGCCGTTGCCTTTACAGAGGGAGGAGTCAGTCGATCGGTTTGGTTCGGTGCGCCCGGCGCGCTTCAGAGAGTCTTTGGCGACAGTGACCCGATTCCGGGTCAATCGGCAACGGCATCGAGCGTGGCAGGGGCCGGGGTGTACGGCAACACCGGCGTGCTGATCAGGGGGCTGGTGGGCAGCCAATCAGGAGCCCCGAGGTTTGCCGCGCTGGCGACTCCTCAGGGCCTAACCGTGCTGGCCGGGCCGGGACTCCCCGCCCCCGGAACCACGGGCGTGTTCACCGCCGCCGGAAACCCTGCGACCTGCAGTTCAAGTGCAATCGCCTTCAGTGCGAGCTATGTGGAGGGCGGCATCCCGCGTTCAGGCGTGTGGCTTGGAACTCCGGGCAACTTCTCCTTACTTGCACGCAGCGGCGATGCAGCACCGGGAATGACGGGATTCTCGCTCACTTCGTTCGTCACACCGACGCTGACCGAAAGCGGCAGAGGATTCCTGCGAGCAAGCGCCAGCGATGGTTCGACAACTTCCTTCGGCGTGTGGGATATTCAAGAAGATGAGTTGCAGCTCGCGTTCCGAGGAGGCAGCCAGATCGAGAACCTACCGACGGGCAACACCCTGCACTCGGTCAATGCTGATGGTGCCATTGCGGTCAACGAAGCCGGACAGATGGAGTTTCTTGGCACTGTTAGGACCGGCCCTACAACCCAGCAGTTTGGGCTCTTGGCATACGACCCTTCGCTCGGCCTGATGTCTGTGGCAAGGATCGGTGAGACCTTTCAGGTCGGACCGGGAGACACACGCACGATCTCGGCAATTCACACGCTGCTACCAGATGTGCTCGGTGCCGGGTTGGGTGGGGACGACGGACTGGGCCGGTATCTCACAGACGATGGCCGTCTGGTGTTTACGTTAGACTTCGCCGACCAGTCCAGTGGCATATTCAGCACGATCATTCCCGCACCGTCCTCCGCGGTCGCGGGGTGCGTCTGGGGCTTGCTCGCATGGCGTCGCACGCGGAAGTGAACGCATGACGGAGCGCAGTCAGCTGCGGCAGCCAGCACGGTTGGCCCCGCCTGAACGACGCCGACTTCCGCGCCCGCCAGTTGGGCAAAACGCCGTACTCCATGGACCCAGTGGCAGGCACGGAGAACGGCAGCCCTTCTCAGATCGCGAGTGACAGGAACTTGCATGACCGTCTTCCTCAACAACTCCCGCCGCCGCGACCACGTCAAGATTTACAACAGCGTTGATGCGTTCTTCGATCTGGCGACCGAAGGCATGCAGGCCACAAAGGCCGTGGGGCTGGAGCCCGGCACGGAGTGCGTCGTGGCCACCCCGGTGGGCGACTACGAGATCCGGTTCACGTGGTTCGCCTTCTCGCACGAAGCGACCATGCCCGACGACCTCGGGGAACAGTGCCGGGTCTTCTTCGGAAAGCGGCTGAGGTCCGAGACGATGCCCAAGTCCAAGGCGGTCATCACGGAGCCCTACGACGTGTTCTTCACCGGGGCCGGTGGGTTCAAACGGCTGTCGGTGATCCCCGCTGAGTGAGAGGAAGCGTATGACCTTCCGTGTCACATGCGCCGACCGCGACACCGGGGGTGAGTACACCGTGGACCTCGACGCTCCGACAGGCGCCAAGCTGTCCGCATGGCGGCCGCCCAAGGCCACCTTGCCTCTACGGCCGAGTCGATCCCGGAACCCACTCCCGGCGATCTCACCGCTCACGGCATCTTGCGCGCCATCCATGACGAGCAGATGCACACTCGCATAGCTGTTCAGCGCATCGCCAAGTCCCGCTTGATCCGGGCTCCCATCACCACCATCGCGGTCTCGATCATCGTTGCCATGATCCTGTGGGGCGTGCTCTGCTTCCTGCTGTTCCTGGCGTTCGGGGTCTGCTGGTAGGGGCTGGGGATGGCGGCGGCGAGTCCCGACCGAACGCGCAGACATTAACTTCGACCACCGTTGTCGGTTCAGTCATGAACGAGTGGGAAAGTCCGCCCTCTGCAACATGAGCATAGCGAAAGATGCGGCGGTTGCGGCTGCACGAGGTCTGTCGTTTCGCGCCGTCTTTCCCATCGCGAAATCCGAAATGCCCCGGATGACAATCGCTCGACGAGCATGTGGCTGATTAAACGCGGCCTCCATGAGTCCAGCGCCCTCCATCTCTACGGCGTCGAGCTTTCGATTGAGCGCCTTAATCGCGCTACGAGCCTGAGTCGCGTCCACAACGGCATCACCCGATGCGATGTCACCTGCTATAGCTTTGGGCACACGCTTCTTGCTTCTTGCTCCGATCGAGTGCCGCGACTGCCAAGCGGAATAGGCGGTTGCATCGGCCACGATCCGGTTTGCACAGTTGAGCAACGATCGGTCTGCGGGGTAGCCCTTTGGGGCGAACGCGGTACTCCCCGCCTTTAGCTTCCGGCGAGTATCGTAATGGACAATTTGTCGGGAATACACGACATCTCCAAGTTCCAACCCGTCTCCCAGTGCACCAGCAATGCCAACAAACATCAGTGCTCCGGGATCGAAATTCGCGATCGCCCGTTCAGTCAATTGGGCCGCATTGACGTTTCCCATGTCACTCAAGCACGCCGTGACAATGCGCCGTGTGCCGCCTTCATACGGCACATTCCAAACCTCGAATGTGTCAGGTTGTCCGTCCGTGCCGATGAGGCTAGCTGGTGGTTGCAGAGATGTGATCTCCGAGCGAAGCGCGCGATACTCCGGCACCTGTAATGCACAAAGGATCGCGCAGTCAAACTGTCCTGACGGCACAGCGTCCAGACCCTGTCCATGCTTGACAGACGATATCGCCAAGTTCTCCCGCGAGTAACCATTCGCGCTTTCAACGATTCGAACGCTAAAGGTCTTCGATACGGCGTTCAAAAAGGGGCCGTCAGCCATCATCGTTTGAACGAGTCGAATAGTGACTTGTTCGCCCTTCGCACCAGTGGCCTTTACTTCATATCCATTGGGAATGGGAACGATCTCGATGCCGAAGCAACCGAGTGCGCCGCCGACAACTTTGAGCGTTAGCCCGAACCGATCGCTGGCGAGTCTCTGAAGCTCAGTGAGACGGCGCTTAAGGTCACTTGGAGGGGTACCAAATGCAATGAATCTAATTCGTGGCCATCCGGGCGGAGACGGAGGCGCGGAAGTCGCTACCCCCGCGAGAAGTGCTTCACAAACCTCATCGAGTTTGTCAATGTCCGTTGGCATGAAGTACCTCCTCGGGCCACGTCTCTCGGATTGAGAGTTCACTCGGTACGTTAAACTTTGACACGGCTTGAGATGTCGCATCCGCGAGCTACGTTCCGTAGCCGTTCCAAGTGCAGCCGGAGTGTAACAGATGCCTTCGACGGTTCCGAGTCCGCTTACTACGCTCGCTTGCTAACACGTGCCGAACATGCTCGGCTGACAGGGTGAGCCTGAAAATGGCAACTTCCGCTATCCATAAGTCATGTCTATCGGAGTAGCCATAACACATAGACAGCGTCTATGATTCCCCGGACACCTTGACCGGAGACCTTCAGCACGCCCTCGGGTGGGCACGGGGAACAGACATGTTGATCGAGATGCGAGCCGTGGGCGCGGTGCGCCCCTACGAGACCAACCCCCGCCGCAACGACGGGGCGGTGGAGGCGGTGGCGAAATCCATCCGCGAGTACGGGTTCCGCCAGCCCATCGTGGTTGACAAGGACGGCGTGATCGTCGTCGGGCACACGCGGCTCAAGGCGGCGCTCACGCTGGGGCTGGAGGAGGTCCCGGTGCACGTGGCGACCGAGCTGACCCCGGAGCAGGCGCGGGCGTACCGCATCGCGGACAACCAGACGGGCTCGATCGCGGAGTGGGACCCCGATCTGCTGTGTGATGAGCTCGCCGCGCTTAAGGCCGTGGACTACGACCTGTCGCTGCTGGGGTGGAGCGATGCGGAGCTCGACGAGCGGCTCGCGCCCAAGGGCAACGAGGGGCTGGTCGACCCCGATGATGTGCCCGCGCCGCCCGATGCGGCGACGACGCAGCCCGGTGACCTGATCATCCTGGGCAGCCACCGGCTTCTCTGCGGCGATAGCGGGAGCGCCAGTGACCTCGACCGTCTGCTCGACGGCAAGCCCATCCACCTCTGCAACACGGATCCGCCGTACAACGTGAAGGTCGAGCCGAGGTCCAACAACGCGATCGCGGCGGGGCTGAGTTCGTTCTCGGCGGCGCAGCGCAAAGACGGCAGCGCGGGGGACCAGCAGGCGGCGGACCTCAACCGCTACCCCGAGAAGGCCAAGCCGACGGGCAAGAAGCTCCGCGCCAAGGACCGGCCGCTGGCCAACGACTTCGTGACCGATGAGGCGTTCGACATCATGCTCGACGCGTGGTTCGGGAACATCGCGCGGGTGCTGATCCCCGGCGGCGGCTTCTACGTCTGGGGCGGGTACGCCAACGTGGGGAACTACCCGCCGGTGTTCAAGAAGCACGGGCTGTACTTCTCGCAGGCGATCATCTGGGACAAGCAGCACCCGGTGCTGACGCGCAAGGACTTCATGGGTGCGCACGAGTGGTGTTTTTATGGATGGCGCGAGGGCGCAGCGCACCGCTTCTTCGGTCCGGCGAACGTGCCGGACCTGTGGCACATCAAGAAGGTCAACCCGCAGAGCATGATCCACCTGACCGAGAAGCCGGTGGAGCTGGCCAAGCGCGCCATCGAGTACTCCAGCAAGCCCGGCGAGCACGTGCTGGACCTCTTCGGGGGATCGGGCTCGACGCTCATCGCCGCGGAGATGACCGGGCGGCGGGCGTTCCTGATGGAGCTCGACCCGCTCTACTGCGATGTCATTGTGCAGCGGTGGGAGGCGTTCACGGGCAAGACAGCGGAACGACTCGCGGCGAAGGTGCCATCGTGATTGGGACCTCAACTCACTGCGTGCCTCTTCAGGAAGACGGCGATGTTCGGCTTGTCGATCTGGCCTTGGGCAACGGCGAGCACATGGTCAACCAGCTCGTTGTCATCGACCCCGATCTCGATCCCGTTGAGATCGAGGAACACCAGCGCGGCGGCGGTGCCGGTTCGCTTGTTCCCATCGACGAACGGATGGTTCTGAATGATGTGGAACAGGTACGCGGCCGCCATCTCGAACAGGCCCTCGTGGAGAACCTGCCCGTCGAAGGTCGCGCGCGGAGTGTCCACGGCGGAGGCAAGCAATCCGGGATCACGAAGCCCCGGGCTGCCGCCGAACTGCTCGATCTGGTCTTCGTGGATACGGAGAACCTCTTCGATGCGAAGGAAGTACGGCTGCATCGGCGATCACTCTGCCAGACGCTTGAGGGCCTTGCCGTGCTTTGCGTTGACCTTCGACAGCGACTTGGCCAGACGGCTCTCGCGGCTGGCATCGCTCGCCCGGCTGATCGTGAGCACCTTGCCATCGGTGCTGACCTCCAGCGGCGAGTCGGGCTCGAACTTCAGGAGTTCGAGGATCGGCTTGTCGATGACCAGGGCGTAGCTGTTGCCGTGCTTGGTGAGCGTCTTGACCATGCGAGCCTCCCTTGGACGTTGCCACAACGTATGTACGAAGTATATACCTCGGCGGTTCGCCCGCAAGGCTTGAGTATCGAGTCGTTGCCGAAGAAGCACCCCGGACGCGGCCCGGGCCGGGTTGATTCTCGGACGGCGGATCGTCGCTCAGGACGCGGCGGGCGGGGCATCGACCTTGAAGTGTTGGCTACGCCTTTGCACGGGTGGGTAGCGGTCAGGCAGGCACCCAGCGTCACTCTCACGCCGCAGAAAACGCCCCGACGGTCGGGGCGTGGCGAGAACGTGCTGGCCGATGGCTCAAGTGCCGGGGGACCCGTCCTTCAGCGCGTGGTACTCGGTCATGGCGTCGAGGTGGACGCAGCCCGCCCCCCCATCGGCAGCGGCGTGCTTGCGGCCGCGGACCGGGACGATGCATCCGCGCTCCTTCAGGAATGCCAGCGCGGTGTTGACCTGCGTGTGCGGCAGGCAGGTAGCGGCGACGAGGTCATCGAGCGCGGTCGGCTCGCCTTCGAGTTCGTCGATCGCGTGGCAGACGGCCTCGTAGACGGCGAGCGTACAGGCGTGCTCGTACGGCTTCCCCTTTCGGGGGATGACGCTGCGGATGAGCGCGCCGTGCTCGATGCGGAAGGTGTCGTTCTTGGGGGTGGGCATGGCTCAGGCTCCCTTCAGTGCAGCGGCGGAGGCGACGAAGACCCCGCGCTCGTGCTTCTTGAAGCGGGCGTCTTTGCCCTTGGCGGCGATCTCTCGGATGATGGCGGCGTAGAGCGTGGCCTCGGGGGTCTTGCCGCCGGGGGACTTCCACAGGCCCTTGGCCTCGATCGCGGCGATCATGTCCTTGGCGCGCATCGGCTCCTTGCTCGCGGCGAGGACCTTCGCGGCGGCATCGAGCACGCCCATGCGCTTGGGCTTGCGGGAGAGGTCATCATCCCCGCCCCTGGCGGCCTTAGCGTTCTTCTTCTCCGTGCCAGCCTTCGCGCCCTTCGCCTTGCCGCGCTGGGCCTCGGCGTGCTCCTCGTGGGGGGCGTGGGCGGCGTTGTTGGCCAGTTCCTTCGCGCTGGGGACCTCGTGGTCCTGCTTGCCAGCGTTCGCGCCCCCCCCATCCGTTGCGTCACGTTGGCCCGTGGGCGATTCCTTGGCCAAGGCGGACCCGTCGCCGCCCCTGGGGGCGGTCTCGTCCACCGGGGCGGACTTCGCGGAATCCAGCCGCTCGATGCGCTGCTCGACCTCCTTGATGGCGGCCCTGCGCGCTGCGCTGACCTCCTTGCCCGCGGCGGTGACGGCGGCCCTCGCGGACTTGGTGCTGGGCTTGCTTCCGGGCTTCGTGTTCTTGATCTTCGATGCCATGATGCGTTCTCCGAATCTGTGGGACATGCGGCCCGGTGCACATTGCTCCGGGTGAAATCACCCGCGGCGGCTTCCCGCGGCGGGCGGATGTGGTGTGTGGATTGGCTACTTGATCGCGACGAGGATGCGGGTGCGCTCGCTCCCGTTCCACTCGACCTTGAGACCGGCGCGCTCCATCGCGGAGCCGATCTCGTCCCCGTCCCCGGCCCACGCGAGGTAGCACGATCCGCTCTTGTCGATGTCCCGGTCGTCCTGCCGGTGGTAGAACACGAACTTGTCGCCGCGTCCTTCGGGGATGGCGGCCAGCGCGCAGGTCGAGCAGCACCAGAAGTTGCTGCGGCAGAAGTACCCCTTGGCGCGGAGGTCTTTGTACGCGGCCTTGATGGCGTCGCGGAGGTCGGTGGCGGTCGGTCGGGGGGTGCTCTTCATGGGTGTGCTCCTTGGCGCGGCGGCTCAGCACCCCGCGACGCGCTCGAGTTCGGTGAGGACCTCGTGGATCATGCTGTTGGTGGCGCAGGGCCTACCGCTCTTGTCGCGGCCGCAGATGAGCTTGGCGGCCTCGTACGCCTTGGCGTAGCGGGACTCGGGCGGCTCGGTCCGCTGCATCTCAAACAAGACCCTGTTGCCCGCCGTCGCGAGCGCGCCGTGGTCGGTGTGCGCGATGGTGACGTTCTCTTCAACCCCGTCGATCTCGATGCTGCGGATGAACATGCTCGTGCTCCTGTGGTGGTGGGTGGCGGTGCGTGCGGCTTAGCGGCGGGTGCGGGGCGCGGGGCTGGGGGCGTACTCGAACCCGGCCTTCTCAAGGCGGGCGGCATCGGCGGGGCAGACCACCCAGAAGGCACCTTCGCCGAGCATCACCACCATGGCCCGCTCGCGGGCGGTGGCGTGGAACGCGTTGGCCTCGTCGCGGAAGACCTCGGGCGTGTACTTGAGCCCGAGGGCGGTCTGCGTCTTCTTCGCGGCGTCGGTCAGTTCGTTGAGCGGGCGGTTGTTCATGTTCGTGGTCTCCGTGGTTCGCGCCGCGGTTGTTCGCGGCGACGTGCACATGAAGCCATGGAACTACGAACACAGCAAGGCAAACCGCAGAACAATCTCGACATGTGGGCGGAATGTGGGCAGGAATCCGGCGCACCGCCGCAGCAGCATGAAGATGGGGCGACTGCGCCCCCCCGCACCGCATACGCGCGCGCACAAGGCCACGTGTGGCCACTGATGGAGGACCGTCATGGATGACTACGACGACATCGATCCGCTGAACGAAGCGCAGAACGGAAACGACCCCGATGGTGGCGCAGACGGGCCGCCGTCGGGCGACGCTGGCCCGTGCGGCAAAGGCGGCGCGGACCCCGGTGACGACGCGGGCGGGACGGGGAACGCGCCTGACGCCAGCGACGGCGAAGCGGGGCTCCCGGCCACCTACCCCTTCACCGACCGGGGCAACCGGGACGATGTGGATGTTGGCGGCGAGGGGATCGACCACATCCCCAGCGAGGCGCACATCCCCCACCCCGACTCGTTCGACCCGGCCGAGCCCACGCCGGGCCTCAGCCACAAGCAGGAGCAGGCGATCCTCGCGCTGCTCGCCGAGCCGACGGTGGCGCGGGCGGCGGGCTCGTGCAAGGTCGGGGTCCGCACGCTGCACCGCTGGCTGCGGGAGGAGACCTTCGGCAAGGCGTACCGGCTGGCCAGACGCGAGACGTTCGCGCAGGCGGTGAGCCTGACGCAGCGGTACGCGGGCCTGGCGGTGCAGACACTGGCGCGGGTCATGACCGATGAGACCGCGCCGGTGGCGTCGCGCGTCGCGGCCGCGACCAGCATGCTCAAGTTCGCGCGGGACTCGATCGAGCTCGATGATCTGGCCGACCGGGTCGAGGCTCTGGAGCGGACCTCCAAGGAGAAGGCGGCGTGAGGCTCAAGGGCCGCATCACCTCGCTGGAGCGCGCCGCACGCGTGCAGCGCGGCGCGTGCGGGACCTGCGGCGGCGCGGGGCGGGCGGTGTTCATCGCTCCGCTGCGCGCGGGCGGAAGCCGGGGCGGGCCGTGCCCGTCGTGCGGGCGGTCGTTCACCGTGCGGTTCGTGGACATGCTCGCGCGGGGTACGCACCGCGAAGCGGGAACACTGCGGGGGGTCACGCCATGCGCCTGACGCGGCGGGTTCATTCACTTGAGCGTCGCGCCGCCAGCGGGACCGGCTGCTCCGTGTGCAGGGGCGCGGGGTGGCCGACGGTGCGTGTGGCCGGTGCGCCGCCGGACGCAAGGCCGCGATGCTGGCCAGCCGGGTGCAGGTCGTGCGGGCGGGTCTCGGTGACCGCGTGGATCAGCATTGGGCCGAGCCCGACGGCGGAAGAGGCGAGGGCGTTCATGGAGGCGATCTGATGACGAAGGCGATGCTGATCAGGGTGAAGCGGCTGGAGGCAGCGGTTCGGTCCGCGCCGGCACCCGTGCCCGTTCACTATGTGCACGAGCCGCTGATGCGCCGGCTCGCTGCCCACCGCGACCTGTTCAGCGAGTTCGCGGCGATGGCCGAGGGCGCGCGCCGGGGCGTGGACGGGGGCAGGGCCCGGCGGCTGGCGGCCGCGCTGGCGGCGAGGGAGGCGCGGGCCTGACGGCTACGTTCCGCTCAAATGGGGTAGCGGACACTCTTCAATCACAGCCAGCGAACCACCACGATAGGAAGAGGAACTCGTGGACGACCATTGTCGCGCCGTCGGCATCGACGTCGCCGTTGATTCGATCGGAGAACCAGTCGGAGAGAAACGTGAAGATATCCGGCACCCCAACCTGTCCCGATCCATCGGGGTCCGCGGGGCACAGCGGGCTGGAACAGACATCGATCTCAATGAGTCGGGGTCCTGAGGCAACCGACTGGGCATGCTGGCGGACTTCAATCAAGAGATCCCGGCCCATAAACTGCTCATCGAGAGTCATGATGCCGAGCGAGAAAACCCCCTCCGGGTACACGTACAGAACGGCGACATCAATATCAGCAAGCACGACGTCAAACTCGCCGCGTTCACGCCGCTTCTTCGCCATGCCGTACTGCTCGCTCGAAAAACACGATTAACTTCGCCAATTGCTGGACAGAGCTCGCTCTAGTCAGGCTCAGCTAGTCATAACCCTTCAACGATTACGGGATTGTGATAACCTCAAAGCGATCTCCGATCCATCGACCGTCCCGCGTAGAACAAGGTGGCCAACCCTCGTCGTTCACATTACGATTCCATGATGCCCACTGCCGAGATGAAAGCAAATGTAAATCGAAATGCCCATTTGGCCTTACATCGTATCTAGTATGCCACCCAGAACACACGGGTGATGGAGCATTAAACAGTCTTACGTGAGCCCAAGAACTCGGACTTTCATTCTTAAATGTGACCACAACTAGCCCCTGTGTGCCGGAAGGCGTTTCGGGCGACTGGATCACAACTCTATTCACTTCACGTGCATCGACGCAGCGTGAGTTATTGCATCCCGCAATCAAGCTTATTAGGATGAGAACAAGCAATGCAATTCGCTTATCGATCATTTGTGTAAACCTTTGGTTTGCAGAGTATATCAGTAGAAATCTACCGCCGCGAGCATCGTATGTCCACAGAGACGTGGTGCCGCGTGAAGCCTCATTCGCCAGTGGCGGACCAGCCGTAGAAAGCCCGCCACTGGTACGTTCCGGGATCTGCCAGTTGATTCTTCGCCCACGACCGCCGTGGGCTCTCGACGACAAGTTTACCGTCCCTTACGCTTGTGACTTGTAGCTCCCACCTGCTCGGCCTACTGACTCCCCCACGCGCCGGGGGGCGGGGCCGGAGCCCGCCCATGATCGCTATTGCCCCCCGTCCCCGCCGCCCCAAGCCCGTCCGCCGCTTCCCGCCCGAGGTGCTCGCGCCCGACGAGGTCCGGGCTCTGCTCGTTGCATGCAACACCCAAACCCTGCCGGGGCAGCGGAATAGGGCGCTGCTGGCGTTCGTGTACCGCACCGGCCTGCGTATCCGCGAGGCGTTGGAAGTCCGGCCCAAAGACCTCGACCTTGAACGGGGCGCGGTGCGGGTCCTTTACGCCAAGGGCGGGCGGTCGCGGACGGTGGGGATCGACGCCGGGGGCGTGGCCGAGGTCGCGGCGTGGCTAGCCGTCCGCCAACGGGTGGCAAGCGGGGCGGTCCCGGCGTGGTCCCCGTTCGCCCCGGTGTTCTGCTCGGCGCACGGGACCCGCCTGACCGAGGCGTACGTGCGGCGGCTTCTCCCCTACCTCGCGCGACGGGCCGGGATCGCCAAGCGCGTGCACGCCCATGGCCTGCGCCACACCCACGCCGCGGAGCTGCGGGGCGAGGGGTTCGACATCGGCATCATCTCCAAGCAGCTCGGCCACGCCTCGATCGCGACCACGGCCCGCTACCTCGACCATATCGCGCCCTGGGCGGTCGTGGAGGCGGTGGGGAGGAGGGAGTGGTGAGGTGCCAGCCTGAACCGTCGCTCAGAGGTTGTCGTGCGCACGCTGCTCTCGGGGCAGGGATGTACGCCGCTCGCATCCCCTGACTCGTCAGCTCGCAACACGTTGTGCGCTGCTCGCGGGCCGGGATCGATTACACTCACGCCACATGGATCCGCCCAAAGCCCCCTGTTGTGCGCTGCTCGCGGGCCGGGATCGATTACACTCCTCTCTGAGATCGGGATCGTGAACAAGAAGTTGTGCGCTGCTCGCGGGCCGGGATCGATTACACTTGCGTCCAGTTGTTCCTGCTTGCCCGCGTAGTTGTGCGCTGCTCGCGGGCCGGGATCGATTACACTGACATCTGGGTCGGCGTGTGCGGGTATCAGTTGTGCGCTGCTCGCGGGCCGGGATCGATTACACTGTCGTGGTCGGCGACGGCGACACAGGGGAAGTTGTGCGCTGCTCGCGGGCCGGGATCGATTACACTCCAGACTCAGCAAAACCGCATGGTCGGGATGTTGTGCGCTGCTCGCGGGCCGGGATCGATTACACTGCTCATTCTTATCGTTGTACACCCGTGCCCGTTGTGCGCTGCTCGCGGGCCGGGATCGATTACACTGCGACCGTGGCAAGCGAGACACGGATCTCCGTTGTGCGCTGCTCGCGGGCCGGGATCGATTACACTAGGCCGCGGCCAACACCGCGCGGGTGCTCAGTTGTGCGCTGCTCGCGGGCCGGGATCGATTACACTTGAGGGCGATCGCGACATCCGCCGCCTTGTGTTGTGCGCTGCTCGCGGGCCGGGATCGATTACACTAGACCCGCCATAAGTACGCACAGCTCAAGAGGATGCATCCCATTCCCCGTCAGAAAAGCTCCAGTTGGGCGGGTGGCGGCTCTGTCGGAATTCTGTTCTTTCCCCAGAAGACCCTCATCCGCTGGAACTGCTTGTCCGTGATTGTGATCACCCGGACTTCCCCGAGAGGCGGCACCGCGGCCTCGACTCGGGCCATGTGCAACTCGGCGTTCTCCCGGCTCGCGGAATGCCGGATGTAGACGCTGAACTGCATCCTTGCAAAGCCGTCCTTCAGGAGGGCCTTGCGGAACATTGCGTACCTCTTCCGGCTCTCCTTGGAGTCCACCGGAAGGTCGAACATGGCAACCACCCACATGAAGCGGTATCCACTGAGGTGCATCCTTCATGCTCATCGGTCAACCTCATCATCGGCTTCGGCTTCAGTTGCGCCGGGAGAGTCAATGTCCAGGTCCGGCGTGCCGTTCCGCTCATAGGCTACAGGAATGGTGAGTCGTCCCGGCTCGCCCTCCAGACACCTGACAAGCGATGCCACATAGCTCCCCAGCGCGACTTGCAGCGGCCCCGCTTCACTCCCTGTTTGCACCGTCATCCACATCACCCTGATCAGGTCTGCCTTGGTTTCCTGATCGAGCTGCATCCGGCCCTCCCGGACAAGCATCATCACTCGTGCATCGATCAGAGGCCGCAGCGGCTCCACCAGGTCGTCGGCAAGGCAGAAAAAGTTCGACCGGCCGATGTGTCTAAGACCGAGCGCGGGCAACAGCCCCGCGCCCACGATTGCGCGCGCGACAGCCGCACGAAGAACCGCGTACCCATAGTCCAGCAGGTTGTTCGGCGGCGCGGCCGCCCGATCTCCCGCCTCACGCCGGAATGGCTTGGCAATACCCGGAGACAACGCGAATATCGCGGGCCAGTACAGCATTGCCGCATACGCCTCGCGGTTGTCAGGGTCACCGCTGCGCACTGTCCTCGCAATCCCAAGAAGCTTCGCGCGGATGCCCAAGTTTGGCGAGAGGTTTCTTGCCTGCGCGCGCACCTTTGCCGCAACAATCCGCGACCACAACCGCTTGCGAGTCGGCTTGGTCATGCCGATCTGCGCGTGAAGCCGCGCCAGCAGGTCCGTGTTCCGTGAGAGCGGCGCGTACACACCGACGGGCAAGTGGTCACGCCCGCAGACCACGAGTGCCGCACCATGCTCGGCGAGTTTCGTCAGGACTCCGTGCGAGTATGTGGTATCGCGCTCGTCCACGATGACGATCCCGAGATCCTCGCATGGGATTGACCCTGCCAGATTGGGCGGGTTGGCCGGAAGGGGCTTTGGCGGGCCGCCATCGCGCCGGAGGATCAGCAACTGCTCATCCCGAGTGACGAGCGAGCATGGAACGCGACTAATCTCCACAGCGCGCCGGATCATCGATCCAGTTGATCACCTTTCGCTGCACGAATCAATCCCTATCCAGGAATTCGACTTCGCCCAGCGGTGAGACGCGGACCTTGACAGCGTGCGTGTGACCCGGCGGTGCCAGTGCTCCAAGGTTCTGTGGCGTCGCGCTGAACTCCTCCCGCGCCGAATTGGCCACACGGTTACCGGTGCTGTCCTTCCGCAGTCCCGCCGTCCGGGCGTCCCAGTGGGGCACGAGCACGACGCTCTGTGGTTTGTCCAGCTTGGCCACGACGAAGTACCCGGGGGCCGCGTCCACGTCGCCCTTGGGGCGTATGTACACCATCTCTCCCTCGCACAACGACATGACGAACCGGCCGCCCTTCTCGGGATCATCGCTGCGATCAACGAGTGGGTGAGCCCGATCCGCCGCGGCGATGTCCGGCGTCCATCGTCGACGCTCGGCCTTGGGGAGTTGCCGGAGTTCACTGAACTTGGGTACGCCTGCTTTCCGCAGGGCTCGGAAGAAGGCGAGCTTCCGCTGGGCTGCTTCGTACGTGCTGACCACCACGCCCGTCAGCTTGCCCTTGGCATCGATCCTGATCTCGATGTGGTGGTTGTTACCGCCGACGTACGCCCTGGCCGCGGCGGGGTCGCCCTCGCCCGTGGCCGCGTCGAAAACCCGCCTCGGCTTGCCGGTCGCATAGTCGTGTTCCCATCTGGAGACGATCACCGGATCGTTCATGGACCGGAGCAGCACGACCGAGCGGATCGGTACGCCGCTGGCGTGCATCACCCCGCCCGACTCAGCCAACTTCTTGATCTGGTTCGGCGTGAAGTTGTCGGGGTCGAGGCCCTTGTCGGCAAGACACTGGCGCAATGCCCGGCGGAGACCGACATCACGTACAAGGCCGGACTTGCCCGGGGGCGGATCGACGAGCGTCGGCTTGAAGCCAGCTCCCGCGACGACCGCGCGCGCCCATTTCCGTGCGGTCTTCTCATCCACACCGGCTTGTCGCTGCCGCCGCGATGCCAAGCGATCGACCGCTTCCTTCTCGGTCTCCGGCCGCGGCATGCGGAGGTGATTGGGGTCGAGAGCAAGCACGCTCTTCGTTCCCGTGAAAAAACTGGTCAGTCGACCTTCGGCGTCGAGCACGGGTCCGAGCAGGGTTTCTTCGTGCAATGCGCCGATGAGCTTGCGTTTGACCGCCCGGTGCGCGACGGGACGCTCGCCGAAGATTGCGGCCACCGCACGCTTGCGAAGGTCCGCCTTGTCCTTGAACGGGGCAGGCGGATGGATGGGTTTCTCGCGGCAGAAGGCCTCGAACTGTTCCGTAGTTATACCAGCCTTGTCCGCCGCCTTGACCCGCTCCTCCCATTGCATCTGGACCGAGCGGGAAGTGAGCGCCACGACCACTGCGTCGAGCGCATGATGCCTGTGGTCGCCGCGGTTCTTCTCCCGCCGCGCCTGCTCATCGGACGCGCTCAGGCCCTTGGCGCGGATCTCGTGGACATCCTCGTAGAGTCCCCACTCGCGCCGAAGATCACCGGTCCAGCGGCCGTCGGTCGTGAAGATCCGCCGGGGGCCACCGCGTTCCGGCAGGCCCTTGCCGTCATAGAGTGCATCGGCGAGGTACGCCAGCACCTGCCGTGTCGCATAGCGGGTGTCGGAAAGATCGCGAGCTGAAAACCCCTGCAAGTCGCTGGCCGACTTCTTGAAGTTTGCGATCTTTGAGGCATCGTCGCGCCTGTCGAAGTAGCACGACCAGAGAGCCTCCTGTTCAGCGGCACGAACCTGACTGGGCTTGATCCGGTCGATCCCGGCGTACATCAGCTCGACTCGTCCCATCTCGGCATCGAATCGCTCGCGCCACCACTCACGCGGGGTCCTGCGGCCCATATCGCGATTGCACTTGGTGTGCGCGACGACGAGATTGTTCAGCCCGCTCCCGCCGCCGATACCTCGCGGCAGAATGTGTGCGAGTTCGCAGTCATCCCCGTACGCGGCCATCCGCGGCGTGATGACCGTCTGGACGGTCTGGTTTCCGCACAACGCGCATACACCACTCTGCTGTACCGCGAGCACGACACGATCCGCCGCGATGCGCTGCTGGCTCTGCTTCACGCTGTGCAGATCGAACGTCTCGGTGATGTTCTTGCGGATGCGATCTCGGAGCTGATTACGGAACAGCGTCCGATCCGAGTCCTTCGCGGACATCTTCGCTTCACGCGCGAGTTCGACGACAACGGAATCGGGCTTGCGACCGTGCTTCTGGATGTGCGCGACCAGATGACGCCGAACCTCGTGGATGGCCTTGCGCACGACCGGATTGGTCAGCATCGGCGCGGGGGGCAGGGCGTGCACATGCTTCCGCATGTAGTACCGGTCCCGGGCTGTCAACCCCTTGGCCCCGGTCGCGTATCGGTCGCGGGCCCGAGGATGCAACGGCTCGCCGGTCGTCACATCATTGAAATCTGCATCCTCGGCGATGAGCTTGCGGGCCTCAATCTGCGTTGGCCATCGGCCCGATCGATCGAATCCATACGCAGAGTCCCCTGGCGGGGCATCCATGATCCGCAGGAGGTTCAGCACCGCGCGACGTGACAGGTTCAGCCGCTTCTCGATCGGCGGCCGGGAGCGCCAGCCGCTCACAAACGCCTGGGCCTGCTCAGCCGACAGGCCCCACCACTTCATTGCGCCCGCCTGTAGCTCGGCGGCATGATCGTCGCGATCGGGGTCAAAGCTCAGCACGGCGCGGTTCACCGACTCACGCTGCTGATCGGTCATGGACTCCCATCGCGCCGGCGTGATCGCGCCGTGGACGATGACCCGATGGAACCAGTCCGTGTTGATCTCGCGATCTTCATCGGTCTCGAAGTTCAGCCGGATCGGCGACGCCTTGCCGGACTTGCCGAGGCCAAGCGTGGCCCGGATGTCCGTGACGCTTACGCTCCGCTTGGGCTTGCCCTTGTGCGTGCCCTTCTCGTGGACACCGAGCGGACCCCTGAGCAGAGCCACGACCATCCCGCGCTCCTCCGGCGTCAGCGGTCTTGCATCCTTCCCGCGTTCGATCATCTTGATGTTGTTCACAGTCTCGATCACGCGAAAGTAGGAGGCATGCCGGTCGGCATGGGGGACGCATCGCTCGGTGGGTTCCAAGACGCATCGCCCGAGCGTTCCCATGTCCCACGATTGCCGACGCTGACCGAAGAGCAAGCCACGATGACGCCAGACGCTGTCGCCGGTCTCATCGTCGAGCTTGATCCGGAGCTCGTGGGTCAGGAGTTTGGCGAGCGACCCGCCGAGTCTCTTCTGAGCTTCCCAGAGCTTTGCGAACTCATCGCGGATCATCGCGCGGTCAGCTGCGAACTCGTACGATCCGCCGCGGTTGCGTATGGGGTCGCGCCACTCACGCGGTCCATGGCGGTCTGCCGCCCGTCGGGAGTCCGAGGTCGTGATCGGAGTGCGTCGCTCCTCGCGCAGGATGCACATGAACTCACCGAATGAGCGGGCTTTCTTTTCAAGCATGGCGGATCGGGCTGCGCCGATGGCCGCCTTGACCTTGCCGTCTTCACCAGCCTCGGCATCGTCCGCGCCGGTGCCATCCTGCTCCGGGGGTTCCCGAAGCCCCAAAGCGCCCCGACGCTGGGCAAGATGCAGCAACACCCTGCCAAAGTCGTGCTCGGTCAGTTGCTCGCTCAGGCCCTTTCGTCGTAGCAGCCACGGGTCTGTGTCTTCGAGCAACATGTCGAACTCCGCGGCATCCGACGGGAGCAGCCCGCGCGCGATGAGTTCGACCCGAAGCTCACGCTTCCGGAGCGAGCGGCGTGCAAGCGTGACCCGCGTTCTTCGGGTCATCCGCCGCTTGGCGTTCTTGGGCTCACCACGCTTGTCCTCGGTCTCATCGACCCCGGCGGGGAACACGCTGAGCCCCACATTGATCTCACCGGTCGCGGTATCAATCCAAGCCGACCCAACGGAGTTTGAGCCAATATCGAGACCAAGGACTTGGTGCGACATACGTACCCCTTGACACATGCCGATCGAGGGCTTATGTTGGTGCCAGTGTAATCGATCCTGGCCCGCGGGTTTCTCACAACAAGAAATTCGCAGGCACCGCCTCTACCTTCGGGTAGGGGCGACCAGCGCAGCTCACGCAACCCGTGACCTGCGTTTTTTTCTGGCACGACTGTCCCGCTACGTTCCCGTCGAAAGGGGTAGCGGTCAGCAGCATCGCGGTCCCGCCGGGACAAGTCGCAGCCCAGTCGCGCGGCCGGGTTAGCCGACTTGTGGGGCCCGGACCTTCCGGGGCGACCGGCCCTCGGCGAGGCGCGGCTCGATACCGAAGAGCACCCACTCGCTGCTCACGCCGGTGGCGGCGCAGAGTCTCCCGACGAACTCCACGCTGGGGCGGACGAGGCCGCGGACCTGCCGCCGGATCGTCTCGGCGTGCATGCCCGTGAGGAGTTCGAGCTGGGCCGTGGTACGACGGCCGCACACCTCGCGGATCCGCTCGACCACCTCGGCCTCGTCATACCGGGCCTCTGCGGTTCCCTTCCTCGGGCTGCGCTTTCGCTGGAGATTCGCGGCGGGCATGGGAGGCTCCCTGAAGGGGAATTGATAGGACGAGACTAATGTACGGGACGCACCGGGGGCGGGCTGCTCGACAGGAGCGCCGTGATGCCCTCCAAGCCGCGAAAAGAGCCGAAGAAGCCTTCCACGCCGAAGGCGGCCGCGCAAGAGGACCGGATGCGTCGCGTACGCGAGGAATCGCGGCAACGGCATCACGACGGGGAGGTGCTTCAGCAGCAGTCTCGCGCCGCGCTTGACAAGGAGCCGCTCACTCCTGTACAGGCAGCCAAGCAACTCCGGGCGTTCGCCGAGATGTTGCCCGGAAGCCGCGCGAACCAAGGTGAGGAGATTGCCGGCTCGATCTTGGTCAAGATGGCGCGGCTCGGCGCGTTCGCAGCCTACCCCGAGGCCCAAAGCCTACTCACGGCCCACGCAGCGAAGTCGCCCACGGTCTCCCGAATCGGCGCATGGATGGACACGACCGTGGCTATTCGCAGGCAGCGCGGCTTACCGTGCGAGAACCTCTTTGAGACGTTCAGCGAGGATGCGGCGTTTGCCGCGAGCTTGATCGAAACCGACCCGGTCCTAGCCAAGCTCCCCGGAGCGTGCCCAGTGAGAACAGGCGATGCCGCGGCGGTGATCAAGGCCGCGGACGCCGTGTTTGAGGCGTGGGGGGCTATGTGTGTGTACGCAAACCGGAACGCACAGTACACGGACATCGGTGCGAAGGCCGCGGGCAAAGAGGAACTCCTTCGCAGATTTAGCCGGCGTGAAGAAGCCGCTCGACATGCCGAGCAGCGCATCGACGTCGCGATCGCGGCCATTTCGACGGTGGACGCAGATCTTGAGTCTGTCACAGGCGAGAAGCCCCGGGCGGTCCTTGCGAAAGCGAAGCCTGCTCTCATGGAGCTGAAGTCGATTGTCGGATTGGCATCGCCCCTCGATAAGCGGTATGCGAGTGCGATGGAGACCGTTGCGACTGCACAGCGGGTCGCGCGGGGGTTGGACTTTGCCCCTCCGGAGGACATGCACAAGACGATTCGTACGAGTGCGATTCTGGAGCGGGGGTACTTCCAAGAGGTGCCCGTGAACGATACCGCGTGCTCAGTGATGGCGCGTTGCTTTGAGGAGTTGCTTGCGCTAAACCGGCAGGCGACGCTCGCTGCGCCGGATTCTGAGCAGTACTGCGAACGCGACTGGGAGAATCTCGACCAAAAAGGCACCGTGCTGTATAGCGAGATCGCCGGGCTCGCGCCGAGGGTCGCGGGCGAGCTCGCCTCGGTCAGCCCCCGTGCCGGACTGGTCAGCGAGAACGCGGTTCGCTTCGCTCAATCCCTTCGCGAGGGCGAGTGGTGCCTCTCCAACGGCGAGTATGAAGAGTTGGTGCGGCTGCTCAGAACGGGGGCAGCCATCACCGAGGTGGTACAGGGGAGCGATGGCAACGCGGTGATGTCACGCGAGCCATTCGGTGGCATGCCCTCTGGGCGACGCACGAAGTCTCGTGCGACCACGGATGTCAAGTCCGAGCAGACGGCAGATCGCGCCCCCCCCACTCAGGAGGAAGCACACCTGCGGCAGGATCAGACTCCCCTTTCAAGCGCAGGCAGCGGTGAGTTGAAAGACTCCAATCCTGAGCAACCGATACTCAACACTGCTGAAATTTGCGTTGTGCAGGCACTCAAAGAACTGGGCCGCCGAGTATCTGGTGATGTACTCCAGAAGAAAGCGTTCGGGAAGGCAAATGCCCACGGCAAGGGCATCCTCTCAGGCTTGGTTCGGCGGAAAGTGATCACCAACAAACGCGACGTAAAACCGCCGGGCTATGGACTTCCCGAGTGGCCATGAGCGACAAGCGCTGACCATGGTCCGGACCATGGTCAGGACTGACATGAGCAAGCTGAGAGCAGATTCTCGTCTCAACCGGTCGCGCCAGGGCGCGCTCCGGCAGGAGACAACGCATGGCAGCGTCATCAGGTGTAAGTGGAGATGTTCCGTCCGCAACGGCGGCAAAGACGATGTATCTGCTCAGCGTCGCCGAGGCCGCAGCGCGGTGGTCGGTGAGTTCCCGCTCGGTTTGGCGGTGGATCTCGGCCGGCGAGATCAAGGTCGTCAAGCTCGGCCGCGCGGTCCGAATCCCCGTCAGTGAGGTTGAACGCATCGCGCGGCAGGGGGTCGCCAAGTGACCCCTCTCGAACATGCTCGCGATCTCCTTCGTCGCGGATACTCGGTCATCCCCTTGCCGCCGCGGAGCAAGCGAGCCACGGCGGAGGGCTGGCCAGAGCTGCGGCTCAGCGAGAGTGACCTTCCCTCGGTCTTCAACCAGCCGAGCATGAACATCGGCATCCTCCTCGGCGAGCCCAGCGGGTGGCTGGTCGATATCGACCTTGACCACCCGCTCGCCGTCAGGCTCGCGCCCGAGTTCCTGCCCCCGACCGAGGCGAAGTTCGGCAGGGAGTCGAAGCCAAGGTCGCACTGGATCTACCGCGTCACCGGGCCGGTAGGGTCGGGCAAGTGGCAGCGGCCGACCTCCGCTCCGAGCACGGAGCGCATGATCGTTGAGCTGCGATCAACGGGCTTGCAGACGGTTGCGCCGGGATCGGTGCACCCCTCCGGCAAGGCCGTGAGGTGGGACTGCGACGGCGAGCCCGCCAGCATCGACCCCGATGTCCTCACCGCCGCCTGCGTTCGGCTTGCTGACGCGGTTCTCGCGGAGCTTGGGGAGACACAGCCCGCGCCGAAGCTCGCAGTGGCGGGTGGTACTGAGGACTGCGGCAGCGCCGTCGAGCGAGTGCTGTCGCGGCTCAACGGCGTTCGGAAGTCCTCCGGCGGATGGAGGGCGACCTGCCCCGGGCACGATGACCGATCGCCGAGTCTGAGTATCTCCGAGGGGCACGACGGGCGCGTGCTTCTGAAGTGCTTCGCGGGGTGCTCTGTCGAATCAGTTGTTGCGGGGATGGGGCTGGCGATGAGCGACTTGTTCCCGGCCCCGGCGCGGGTCGCTGTCCGACAGAACCCCCGCTCCCAGAGCGCCATAGGGGGTTCTGTCAGCCGCAAGCCCTCGGCCTCCTCGTGGCGACCGTTTCCGGTGGATGCCCTGCCGTCGGGGATGGGGGCCTTTGTGACGACGGTCGCGAAATCAATCGGCTGCGACCCGGCGTTCGTCGGGCTGCCCGCGATCGTGGTCTGCGCCGCGGCGGTCGGCAACACCCACCGCCTCATGCCCAAGGCCGGGTGGACCGAGCCGTGCGTGCTGTGGGGCGTGATCGTCGGGGACTCGGGGAGTCAGAAGTCCCCGGCGCTGGAGCCCCCGCTCAAGCCGCTCCGCAAGCGGCAGTCGGAGGCGATCAAGGAGTACAAGCGGAAGGCGGAGTTGCATCGCTTCGAGCTCGAGCAGTACAAGGGCGATCTACAGGAATGGAAAGGCAAGGGACGGAAGGCGGGCGCTCTGCAGCCCACGCCCCCGCGTGAGCCCGCGTGCGAGCGATACATCTGCCAAGAGTCGACGGTCGAGGCGCTCGCGGACCGGCTCCGCTCCGCGCCCCGTGGCATCCTCGTCTGCCGCGACGAACTGTCGGCGTGGCTTGGCGGCTTTGACCAGTACAAGGGCGGGCGCGGCGGAGATGTCGGGAACTACCTTGAGATGCACCGCGCCGGTGATGTGATGGTGGACCGCAAGACGGGCGACGAGAAACTCATCCACGTCCCCAACGCGGCCGTGTCGATCATGGGGGGTATCCAGCCGGACATCCTGTCGTCCTCTCTCGGCCGCAAGCACTTTGAGAACGGCCTCGCCGCGAGGCTGCTGCTGAGCATGCCGCCGCGCAGGCCCCGCCGGTGGACCGACGACGAGATCGATGAGGCAGCCGAGCGGGCGTGGAGCGCACTGATCGAGCGGCTGCTGGCGCTGCAGCCCGATACGGACGGCGCAGGCGACCCTACGCCGAAGATCCTCAGGTTCTCCCCGGGCGGCAAGGCGCTGTGGGTCGAGTTCTACGACCGCCACGGCGACGAGATGGCGGAGTTGACCGGCGACCTCGCCGCCGCATGGTCAAAGCTCGAGGCGTACTGCGCGAGGTTCGCGCTGCTGATCCATCTGGTGCGGGTGGCCGAGGGCGACCCGAGCATCGAACGTCCTGACCTTGCCGACGAGGAGAGCGTGCGGCGCGCCATCCAGCTGACCCAGTGGTTCTCGCACGAGGCGAGGCGTGTGTACGAGATGATCGGTGAGTCCGATGAGGCCCGCGAACTGCGCCGGATGATCGAGCAGATCGAGCGGGAAGGGGGGGAGGTCACCGTTCGCCGGTGGCAGCGCCTCCGCTCCCTCGAGACGGCAGAGAAGGCCAAGCATGAGCTTGACGCCCTGGTGAGCGCAGGCTTCGGTGCCATGCACCATCCCCCGCCCGGAGCGACAGGCGGCGCGCCCACCGAGGTCTTCAGGCTTGACCGCGCGAGCGGCGACCCCCGCGCGACTGACAAAACCCCTCATGGCGATGCGGCAGGGGGGGTTCTGTCAGACACCCCGATGCGGTATGAGCGGGGAGCAGCCGACCCGCACGCCTCTGCGACTGACAAAACCCCCGCTCCCGATGCGCAGCGGGGGGTTCTGTCAGACGACGACCCGCCGCCGATGAGCCCTCCGCCGCCTCCGGCGGACACGCACGATGGCGAGGAGGAGGGCGAATGGACGGCGTAGCCCTTCTGCTCGCGGCCGAGGTGCTTGCCCTGAAGGTCTCCGCCCGCGGCGACCAGTTGGTGGTCCGCGGCCCGACGCGACTCAAGCCCCTCGCTGATCAGATCCTCGCCCGCAAGCCCGAAGTCATGGAACTCCTGCGGAGCGGATCATGGCGGCTGCCGGTGGTGAAGTACGCGCACGAACCGGCCCGCCCCGGGCCGCCGAGGAGGTGCTACGGCTGCGGCCATGTTCGCTGGTTTACGACGGCGGCCAACGGCGGGGCAGCGTGGGCCTGCGGCGCGTGCCACCCGCCGGTCTCGCCGCCCGAGGACGTCATCTGGTGGGACAGGAACGACAACTCTTCGCCGGGGCTGCCCCTCACTTCCCCGCATGCTGGAACTAGGGTCGCCAAGGCCGAGGAGACCGGCTGATGGCGAGACTCTTCCAACGACAGGGCAAGTTTTGGCTCGACTACCACGACGGCCGCGGCAAGCGCGTCCGCCGCCCCGCGGCCCGCGACAAGCGCGTCGCCGAGAAGATGCTCCAGGACGCGGTCACCGCCGCGGAGCGCGAGCAGGCGGGCCTGTGCGGCGTCGACCCCCGCCACGCCAAGAAGCCCATCGGCGAGCACGTGGCCGACTACCGCGCCGAACTGTCCCGGCTCGGGCGCGATGAGCGGTACGTCTACCTGACCGGAAACCGGATCGACAACGCCGCCAAGTTCTGCGGCTGGCGATCAATCGGCGATATCAACGCGCTTGATGTCGAACGCTTCCTCAACAACCTCTCGGCGGACGGGCGTACCCCGAAGACGATCAACGAGGCCCGCGGCGACCTCTCGGCGTTCTGCAACTGGGCGGTGCGTGGCGGCCGGATGTCGTACAACCCCGTTGCGAAGGTTCAGAAGACCGCCGACAAGCGCGAGAAGACCCGCCGCGGCCTGAGCGCACTGGAATGCCAGCAACTCCTGGATGCCGCCCCGCGTCGGCGGCTGGTGTACCTGTTCCTCATATACACCGGCCTGCGCCGGTCGGAGGCCAAGGCGATTACGTGGGGCCACGTTCACCTCGACAGCCTGAACCCCTCGGTCGAGCTTCCCGCCTCGATCACCAAGTCCGGCAAGGCCGAGCGGGTCCCGCTGGTGGCGGCGCTCGCCGAGGCGCTCCAGTCCGCCCGCGGCCGCAGGCAGGACGGCGACCCGGTCTTCCGGTCGCTCCCGAAGATGCGGACGTTCCGGGCCGACCTGAGAGCGGCCGGAATCGAGGAGGTCGATTCGCGCGGGCGGCGTGTTGTGCTGCACAGCCTGCGCCACGCGCTGGCGTCGATGCTGGTGAACTCGAACGTCCCGATGGCGATCGCGCAGCGGATTATGCGGCACCGCGATATCCGCCTCACCGCCGAAACGTATCAGGACGAGGCGCTGCTCCCGCTGGCGAAGTCGATGGAGTCGCTCCCGGTACTCAGTATCGGGAACGAGGCGTGCGCCGAGCAGCGAACCGAACTCGCGCTCGCCGCCACGGGCACGGACGGGCCGGTGCGTACCTCGCCGCGACCGCGCTCAATGCCCCGCGCAGACTTACGAGAGGCCAAACCCCGCCCCGCGAGGCAGGTGCCTTCCGAGGTGCCAAACTCGGGTCTTTCACTGGCACTTCCGGGCAACTCGCCCGTCGCGGAGCCCGCCGCGAAAGCGCCGGAACGTCCGCCCGAGTCGCGACTTGGCAACGTCGGGCTCGATGTCGAAAAGTGCGGGCGACAGGAATCGAACCTGCACGGCCTTGCGGCCACGGGAACCTAAATCCCGCGCGTCTGCCAGTTCCGCCACGCCCGCTGCGCCTGCATCGTAG
>JAEYUO010000062.1 GCA_023432465.1 Planctomycetota bacterium
AAGGAAGTGATGGAGGTCTGAGCGGAGCAGCGGAGCTGCGGAGCAGCAGAGCAGCAGAGCAGCAGAGCAGCAGAGCAGCAGAGCAGCAGAGCAGCAGAGCAGCAGAGCAGCAGAGCAGCAGAGCAGCAGAGCAGCGCGATGGTACTGGGGTTGGGAGCGGAAGGCGGGTTCAGCGGACGATGATGACGCTTGGCGGGGTGAGCAGCACGGGCTGCTCGCGGAGCTGCATCATCGCGTCGAGGCTGTTGCGGACGGCGGGCCAGCCGCGCTCGCCGATGATCGCGCGGGCGGCATCGATGACGGGGTTCGCGGGCGCGGCGGCGGGGGTGCGGCGTGGATTCAGGCCCAGCGAGGCCGCGCCGAACGATTCGCCGATGACGGTCATAAGGCTGGATGCGCCGGGATACTCCAGCACGTCGTACTCGCCGTCTGCGAGGTTGAGCGTGGCGGCGAGGTCGAGGATGGCATCCTGCAGGCCGCCGACCGCGTCGGCCATTTTGCGTTCGACGGCGGCCGTTCCGGTGAACAGACGACCCTCGGCGGTGATGGAGAGGTCCATGCCGGGGCGACCGGCGGTGACGCGTGAGGTGAAGAGGTCGTAGGTTTCCTTCATCTTGGCGCGGACGATGTCGCGCTCGGCGTTGGTCCACGGCGCGCTGGAGCGGAGAAGGTGGGCCATGGGGCCGCGGGCGCGGCCGACGGGGCGGACCTTGAGCTTTTCGTAGAGACCGGCGGTGGACATCTTGCCGCCGACGACGCCGATTGAACCGAGGATGCTGGACTCGTTGGCGTAGATCTTGGATGAGCCGACGGCGATGTAGTAGCCGCCGGAGGCGGCCATCGAACCGACACTGGCCCAGACGGGCTTGCGCTCCGCGACGCGCCGAACGCCCTGCCAGATGACCTCGCTGGCGGTGGCGGAGCCGCCGGGAGAGTTGATGCGGATGATGACGCCCTTGACGAGTTCGTCGCCCTCCAGCTCCTCGAGGATCTGACGGATGGTGGTGGAGCCGACGCTCGATGCGCCGAAGAGCCCGCCCTCGGTGGATTCGCCGTCGATGATGGGGCCGTCGATGTGGACGACGGCGATGGTGTCGCGCTCGGGGTAGAGGTCCGGCTCGCTGAAGAGCTGCGCGATGACGGAGGTGGGATCGGCGTGGTCCATCGCGAAGCCCGGGGGGGAATCGGGCTCGATGTTCACCCAGTTGAGATCGGTGGCGGAGTAGGCGGACTCGAGGTGCGCGGAGAGGTCGGGCAGATCGACGGCGGCATCGATGAGCCCGACCTGCATGGCGGTCTGCGAGTCGGCCATCCAGGCCCGGCGCATCGCCTCATCGAGGCGGGCATCGTCGAGCGTGCGTCCGAGCTTAAGCCGGGTGCGCATGTTGGCGTAGAGCCCGTCGAGCAGGGCGTTGATGTTCTGGTCCCACTCCGGGCTGGGCACGCTGCGGGTCATCGCCTCGTTTGCGCCTTTGAAGGAGCCGACCTGCACGAGGTCGGCCTTCACCCCGGCCCACTCGAGCGTGTCGGCCAGGAAGAGTTCCTCCATGTAGAGCCCGGGAAGAGACGCGCCGCCGCCGGCTTGCAGCACGATCTCGTCGGCGTGGGCGCCCAGGATCAGCTCCGCGGCGGAGTAGGAATCGGCGAAGACATGAACCTTTTTGCCGCCCTTGCGAAGGCGGTCGATGGCGCGGCCGAGTTCTTCCGCCTGCGTGATCGAGATGGGCGCTTCGCGCAGCCGAAGCACGATGCCGGAGACGGAGGCATCGTCGCCGGCCTTGTTCAGCAGGCCGACGAGGTCGCGCAGAGTCGGATTGCCGCCCGAGCCGAAGAGCCACGCGAGAGGGTTGGGCCGCTCGACGGGCGTTTCCTCGATTTCGATCAGCGCGATGGTCGGTGCGGTGTCGGGGCGCGGGGAGAGAGGGGCTTCTCCCGAGGCAAGGGCGACACTGCCGCCGACCACCATTGCGGCCGCCGCGGCGGACCGTGTCAATCCGCTGATCAATCGTCCCGACATTGCTTGCTCCTTGGCCGCGGATCTTTGGCGGCGATCAGTCTCGTGCGGCGCGTTCGCTCTCTCGGATGCGTGCGACCGCGCGGGTCGTGCTCTGGCCCTGCACCATGGGGAGCAGTTCGACCCGTCCGCCCTGCTCGATGACGAACTTCGCGCCGGGCACCTGGTCGATGGTGTACTCCGCGCCTTTGACGAGGATGCCGGGCCGCAGAGCGCGGATGAGCCGCTCGGGGGTGTCGTCGTCGAAGATCGTGACGGCATCGACGCAGGACAGCCCGCCGAGGACGGTCGCGCGGTCGAGTTCGCTGTTGATGGGGCGGGAGGGATCGTTGCCGCCCTTGAGCCTGCGGACCGAGTCGTCGGAGTTCAGGCCGACGATGAGGAAATCGCCCAGCGCGGCAGCTCGCTCCAGCAGCGAGAGGTGCCCGGGGTGCAGGATGTCGAAGCAGCCGTTGGTGAACACGATGCGGCGGCCATCGTTGCGCGCGGCGGCGACTTCGACGAGCAACTGCTCCAGGGTGTGCAGCTTGCCGGGGGTGGTGCGCTCGCGCAGCAGGACCTCGCGGTGGATCTTTTCGATGGGCATGGGCACGACGCCGAACACCTCGACCTCGAGCCCGGCGGCGGCGTTGGCAAGCCGGACGGCATCGGGCCAGTCGAGCCCGTTGGCGCGTCCGGCGGCGAGCGCGGCCAAGACCATGTCGCCCGCGCCGGTGACGTCGTAGACCGCGCGTGCGAACGTGGGGATGTGGAGGGACTCGGCCCCGCGCTCGAGCAGGAGCGCGCCGTGGCGGTCGAGCGTGACCACGGCCGCATCGAGGCCGAGATCGTTGACGAGCTGATGGGTGACGGGATCGAAATCGGCCGCGGCGGCATCATCGGGGAGCTCGATCCCGGTGGCGAGCATGGCCTCGGTTCGATTGGGGGTGATGGTCGAGGCCCCGGCGTAGCGCGAGTAGTCGTCGATGGCCGCGGGATCGACCAGCACCGGGACGCCCGCCTGGCGAGCGAGGCGGATGACTTCCTGGCAGAGTTCGGTCGTGCACACGCCCTTGTTGTAATCCTCGATGCAGACGACATCGGCATCGGCGAGCGCGGCCTGAAAGCGGGAGAGGATCTGCCCGCCCGCGGAGGCGGGGAGCGGCGCGCGCGACTCGTAATCGACGCGGAACATCTTCTGCGGGTGGCGGTGCTGGGCCAGACCGATGAGCGAACGCTTGACGGTCGTGGGACGGGCAGGATCGGCGACGAGTCCGTCGGCGTGGACACCCGCGGCGGCGAGCGCGGAGCGGAGGAGATCGGCCTCGCGGTCATCGCCCACAACGCCGAAGGCGTGGACAACGCCCTTCATGGCGATGAGATCGAGGCAGACATTGGCCGCGCCGCCGGGGCGGTCCTCGGTTCGCTGGACATGCAGGATGGGGACGGGGGCCTCGGGGGAGAGGCGGTCGGCGTTGCCGAAGACGAGCTGGTCGAGCATGAAGTCGCCGACCACAAGGGCCTTGAACGGCCGCCAGGCACTGAGGGTTTCAAGCAGTCGCGACATGGCCGGAGAGTGTATGTTCACCCCGACGGCCGGACCCGGAGATGGGGGGAGCGACCTCAGCCGGCCTTGGCGAGTTCGCAGGTGCCGGGCTCGAGTTCGCTGCTGACGACGCGGTTCCGGCCGCCGCGTTTCGCGGCGTAGAGGTTGCGGTCGGCTTGTTCGAGCCACTGCTCGGGGGTGAGTTCGCCGCAGGCGCCGTCGCACCCGACGAGCCCGGCGGACATCGTCACGGGGTTCTCGGGGTGGCGTTGCCAGACGACATCGGCGAGGGCCTGCCGCATGCGGTCGGTGACCGCGGCGGCATCCTTGGGCCCGGTGTGGGGCATGATCAGCACGAACTCCTCGCCGCCAAAGCGGCAGGGGACATCGTGCGACCGGCACTCGCGCTGGAGCAACTGGGCCACGCCCTGGATGACCTCATCGCCGGCGGGGTGGCCGTAGGTATCGTTGACGCGTTTGAAGAAGTCGATGTCGATGATCGCCAGCGACAGCGGCTGGTTGTAGCGCTTGCACTCGGCGACCTTTTCGGCCCATCGCTTGTTGAAATGGGCGCGGTTGCCAAGGCCGGTGAGGCCGTCAACATCCGCGCGTTCGGAGAGCAGCTTCAGGAGGTGATCGAGCCGGAGGGCGGCGCGCAGGCGGGCGCGCAGCTCGGCCAGATCGAACGGCTTGGTGACATAGTCGGTCGCGCCCAGGTCAAAGGCGGTGACCTTGTCCTCCGAGCCATTCAGGCCGGAGAGGACAATGACCGGGACGTTGTTGGTCGCGGGGTCGTCCTTGAGGGCGCGGAGCACCTCGAAGCCGTCCATGTCCGGCATGTCCAGATCCAGCAGGATGACCGCCGGGGTTTCGGCCTTCACGGCGTCAACCGTCTCGGCGCCCTTGAGCAGGCTGGTCATCCGGATCTGCTCGTGGCGGAGCCTCGCCGAGAGCAGCCGGTGTACGTCGATGGAGTCATCAACGAGGAGGACGAGGGGTTTGGAGTCGTTGCTGGACACTGTTCCGACGGTCCTCGAAGGTCGTTCACTGATCGTGTAGCCCACGCCGCGCCGGACTCAATGCCGTGGAGTCGTCCCCAACCCCCCACCTACATCGTCAGTTCCCCGGCTCGGGATCGGCGGTGACACGCCGACAGAGCCCGACGAGTTCCTCGACCTGCTCGCGCAACCCCTCCAGGTCGCCAAGTTCCGCGGACTGGCCGAAGGCAGCCAGGGAGTTCTCAAGCCTGCCCGCGGCGTGGCCGACCTGCGGGAATCCGTATCCGCCGCACGCGCCCTTCATCTGGTGCGCAAGGCGTCGCAGATCCCCGGCCGCGCCGCTCTGCCAGGACTGCAGCATCGCGTCGATGCGCTCGGGCATCTCCTCGACGAAGAGTCGGACAAGTTCCGCCATGTCCGGGTCGCCGGCGAACTCGCTGGTGAGAGATCCGCCGCTGTCGAAGCTGTTGAGGCTTGGGTTGGTCGTCATGGACCGGTCCTCCTTTGCGTTGTTGCTTCGGCGATCAATCGTGCGCAATTGAGGGAGACCTCGCGGCAATGTCGGGGGACCGCACGTGGGCATCCCTTGAGAGGGCCATCCGGGTCTGATAACGATGGTTGATCGTGGCCGCGCGAGAGGGCGCGGCCGGCAATGGCCCCGGTGGGAGTCGAACCCACACGCCCGATGAAGGGCCGCGGATTTTAAGTCCGCTGCGTCTGCCGTTTCGCCACGGGGCCGAGCATCATCTTACTGCCCGCCGATGTCCTTCCCCTTGACGGTGAGTCGGGCGGGGTGGCCGAACCAGGAGTTGTCGCCATTGGGGGCGGGGTATTGCCGGTCAACAACGGCCGCGGCGTCGGCGATGGTGCCGCTCGCCGGAGCCCAGCCGCCATCGATATCGGGGAAGTCGATCTTGCAGTTGTCGCACTTGGCGGTTGACGAGAAGCGGATCGGGCACCAGAAGCTCTCGACGTTGCGGAGCATCTCGGTACCCAGCGACCAGACGCCGGTCATCCAGTCACAGTAAAGACACCAGATGAGATCGTGCCCGACGAGGCCGGAGAACTTGTGGCGGCTGACGTTGATCCAGTCGCCCTGCTTGTAGCGCGGGAACTTCACGAGCAGGACGAGCATCGGCCACATGACGATCTCGGCGAGGCGCGTGAGGGAGAAGATGGGCACGGCGAGGGCGGTCCACCAGACGGCGCTGTGGTTGCGGAAGCGGCCGACCTTGGCGTTGAGGACCTTGAGGATGCGCGGGCCTTTCCTCGCGGCGGGGTGCGCGAGTTCGTGCAGGAAGACCCAGGTCTGCATGGCGACGATCTGGCCGCCGATCGCGACCGCGCTGCCGATCAGTGCGTGGAGGAGGCTGTTCCACCAGGTGCCATCGCCGCCGCGGGTCGCGCCAACGAAGAAGCCGACGATGGGCGGCATGACGGTGAACCAGCCGACCAGCAGATCGAGCAGCGGGGCGCGGGACATGGCCTCGGCGAGGGGCTTGCTGGTGCGGACGATGATGTGGACGAGCGCGGCCACGAACAGGAGGGAGGCGGCGGAGGCGGCGGCGAGCCAGAGGTAGAGAGAGAGGTGCATGGCGGGATGCTACACGTAAGGGGTGTTTGTTTGGCTGGGGGAGGGGCAGAAGCGGCCAATATGCCAGTGTGGAACCGAGAAACGACCGGAAAGGGGTGCCGGGCGATTCCGAACAACTGGCTATGGACACGGTTGTCGCCATCCTGGTCGGTCTGGGCCTCGCCGCGGCGTGCGGGCTGCGTGTGTTTCTGCCGCTGCTGGTGATGAGCGTGTCGTCGCACCTTGGTGTGATTGATCTGGGAGCGGATTGGGCGTGGGCGGGCTCGTGGCCGGCGATTGTCGCACTGGGTGTCGCGGCGGCGTTTGAAGTCGCGGCGTACTGGATCCCGTGGCTGGACCACGCGCTGGATGTCATCGCCGGGCCGTGCGCGGTTGTGGCGGGAACGCTGGCCGCGGCGGCACAGTTTGGCGATGTTGACCCGATGGTGAAGTGGGCATCGGCGCTGATCGCCGGGGGCGGGCTTGCGGCGACGGTGAAGGCGACGGCGATGACCGTTCGCGCAGGATCGACGGCGACGACGGCGGGGATCGCCAACCCGGTGGTTTCGACGGTGGAGTCGTTGCTGGCCGGGGCGGCGGCGATCGTGGCGGTGATCGCGCCGTTTGTCGTGGCGGGGCTGCTCGCGCTTCTGGCGCTTGTGGTTGCGGCGGTGCTGATCCGCCGCCGGAGCCGGAAGCGCAGGGCGTTGGCGGCGAAGGCCGCGATCGTGAAGCCGGTCGTGATCGGCGAGCCGGTCGCGCAGCCGGTTGTCCAGCGGTCGCTGCTGCGGTTTCGCAGGGCGGCCTAATCGCCTAAGAGATCGGGACGACGCTCGCGCGTGCGGGCAAGGCGCTGCTCCAACCGCCAGCGATCGACCGCGCCGTGATCGCCCGAGAGCAGGACATCGGGGACACTGACACCGTTCCACTCGCGCGGCTTGGTGTAGTGCGGGCAGTCGAGCAGCCGCATCGCGCGGCCGGACTTGGCATCAACGGTGATGGAAGAGAAGGAGTCTTCCGCGGCCGAATCCGCGTGGCCGATCGCGCCGGGAAGGAGGCGGGTGATCGCGTCGATGAGCACCATCGCTCCGAGTTCGCCGCCGCTGAGGACATAATCGCCGAGGCTGACTTCCAGCGGGTCGAGGGCGCGGATCACGCGTTCATCGATGCCCTCGTAGTGGCCGGCGATGAGCAGGAGGCGCGGGCGGGAGGCGAGGTCTTCGACGAGTTGCTGCTTGAGCAGACGGCCCTGGGGTGTGAGCAGGATGCGTGTGGCGGGGCGCGGGTCGAGCGCTTCGACCGAGTGCACGGCGTCCCACACGGGCTGGCACATCATGACCATGCCGGGGCCGCCACCGAAGGGACGGTCATCGGTCTTGTTGTGCTTGTTGCCGGCCCACTGGCGGATGTTATGGGCGTGCCACTCGACCAGCCCGGCGCCGCGGGCGCGGGAAGGGATGGAGCTGTTGAGCGCGCAGCCCGGGGCATCGCCGAACATCTCGGGAAAGGTGGTGAGGATGTCGAAGCGGAGGGGAGAGGCAGGCATAGGCGCAGATCATTCGCGCGCGATGGGGAGGAAGTCGCGTTCCTGGCCCTTGCCCCAGGCGTGGAACCGGGGCCAGAAGACTTCCTTGAGCAGGATTCGGATGCACGCGGCAACGGGGATGGCCAGGAGCAGGCCGTAGACACCCGCGATCGCGCCGCCCGCCATGCTGGCAAAGAGGATCGTGGGCGTGTCCATGCCGGTGGTCTTGCCCTGGATTGTGGGCGAGAGGACGTAGTCATCCAGGAGCTGCGCTCCGATGTACACGCCGATGGGCGCGAAGACGATCCACCACCACTGCTGCTGGAAGCCCGCGCCGCCCCCGGGTTCGATGACCATGAGCACGATGGCGATCGGCACACCGATGATGTGGACGAAGGGCACGATGAACAGCAGGCCGATGACCGGGCCCAGCAGCAGCGGCGACGGCACGCCGATGAGCCAGTAGGCGATGGTCATGTACAGCGCGAGGATGAAGCAGATGGTGATCCGGCCGCGGATGAACCCCGCGACGACGCGGTCCATCTGGCGGACCAGATCGATGACGCGGTGCTTCTTGCGCTCGGGGATGAGGTCTTCCCAGAACTCGAGGACCTTGCCGTAGCCGGTGCTGAAGAAGAAAAAGAAGAAGGCGGTGAGGAAGGCAGTGAAGGCGAGGAAGCCGACCTTCGCGACGCCGGCCACAACGGCGCCGAACGCCACCGCGCCCGTTCCCAGGGCCTGCTGGCCGAGGTTCTTGGCGAGGGCGTCGGCATTGTTCTGCACCCAGCGGATAGCGATCTCCAGCCCTTCATAGAGCTGCACCTTCCACTCGGGGAACTCGTCTTCATCCGCCGCGAGCGGGGCATCGGGTTTGGGTTCGGTCGCGCCCTGCTCATCCGCGGCGTCGGTGCCGGGCTGCTCCGAGGGTGCGGGGGGGGCCGCATCGCGCCGGGCGCGGAAGGCCTCGACATCGGTGCGGAGTTCGCCGAGCCAGGATCCGACATCCTGGAGCGAACGGGGGAGCTTCTCGCGCGCGGCCCGGCGATCCTCCTGCTTGGGCGACTGGACCGAAGCGACGACGAGACCGGTGTTTCGTGCGACGGTGCCGACGAGCGCGGAACCCTGCACGATGGCGAAGCCGATGCCGATGGTGACCGGGGCGACCACCAGCGTGCCGGCGAGCACGATGATCGCCACGGCCGCGCCCTGACGGCTGACCCACTTGTATCGGCCTGTGACCCACGCGACGACCGGCTCGAAGAGATATGCCAGGGCCAGAGCCAGAAGAATGGGAACGGTGACGATGCTGCAGAGATATCCGACGTAGAGCAGGCCGACGATCGCCAGCAGGATAAGACCGTCGCGGATGGGTTGGATCTGCCAGAGCCGCAGCTTGCGCCAGTCGTTGGCGGGCGCGACGACGACCCGTGCGTTCTTCGTCCCCGCGGGCTCGTTCGTGCTCTCGTGTTCGCCGGCCATGCGTGCAGATTAGCAGGACGGCGTCAAGCCCGTTGCCCGGCGGAGCCCTGGCGCGGCCCAGACGCGACGGGCGCAACGCAAAGGGCCCGCGCCGGGGTGCGGCACGGGCCCTTGCAATGTTCAATCGGCCGCGATCGGCCGGGCTTACTTCATGATCTCTTCCCGAACCGGGGGACGCGTGGGGGCGTCGGTGACCTGGTCGGGGAAGGTGGTGACGGCGGAGTTGCCGCCGCCCATCTGACGGCCGAGGAAGATCTCGACGCGCCGGTTCTGCGGCGTGTTGCCGCTGCCGCTGTTGGCGACGAGCGGGTCGAACTCGCCTCGCCCGGCGACCTCGAAGCGCTGCGGCGCAACGCCGTTATCGACGAGGAAGTTGCGCACCGAGATCGACCGAAAGGCCGAGAGCTCGATGTTGTTCTTGAACGGCCGCCCGGCGATCTGACGCACCCGCTGGGTGTCGGTGTGGCCGACGACGCGGACCTCGTAGTTCGCCGCCGCGCTGTTGAGGATCTGGCCCAGCCGCTGCAGCGCCCCCTTGACGCTGTCGTTCAGCGCGTCAGAGCCCGAGGCAAACGTCAGGTCGCTCTTGAAGCGGAGCATGCCGCGGGCCGAGTCATACTCGAGGATGTCGCCGTACTGCGACGCGAGCTCGCGCAGTGCGCTGTCGGTGGTCGGGTCAATGTCGCCGAACCGCAGGCCGCGGATCCGGTCGTCGAGCGAGGCGAGCTGCGCCTCCAGCCCCGCGCGCCCGCCGCGAAGGTCCGCGATCAGACGGGTCTGCTCCTCGATCAGCTGGTTGCGACGGTTCAGCTCCGCCTGCAGGTTCTGGTTCAGGGTGTTCAGCGACTCGACCTGCGCGGTGAGGGCCGCGTTGCGGTCCGTGAGCGCGCGGTTCGCCTCGACAAGGTTGTTGGTCCCGGCGTTGCACCCGCCAAGGACGGTCGCGCCCATTGCCGCGACGAGCACCGCGCTTCGGCGCGCCCAACGCATCATGTTCCATCCGTTCATGCCAAGACTCCCTTCACTAGGTTGATCACTTATTCCCGGGGGCTGCTTCGTGCGGCCAGAGCATACTCTCTTGCCGGGTGTCCGTCAGTACCCTGCATGACCGAATCTTCGGGCCGGGATCACGAAGTCCATGAATCCCCAAGGGTTACGCGCTGCGGCGCAACTTTCGCCGATTCGCATCAACGCCGCCGGCGCACAGGATGCCCACGGTCCGGGCATCGCCCCGGCCTCGCTGCTGATCGAATACCCAAGCACGGGGGGGCGGCTCCGGCTGCTGGCGATCGGCTCGCCCGCGGCAATCGATCGGGATGCGCGGGCGGGGGGCGCGCGGGTGGTGGACATGCCGCGCACGGTGGTCCTGCCGGGGATGGTGAACGCGCACACGCATCTGGACCTGACACACATCGGGCCGCGGGTGCATGATCGGAGCGCGGGGTTTGTGCCGTGGGTGGAGATGATCCGATCCGGGCGTGCGGCGGATGAGGGGGAGGTGCGGGCATCGGTGCAGCGCGGGATTGAGCTGTCGCGCTCGGCGGGTGTTGTGGCGGTGGGCGATATCGCGGGCGCGCCGCGGTCAACGCCCGGCCGCGCGAGCCTCGCGGCATGGCGGACGATGCGCGAGCAGCGGATGGCGGGGGTGTCGTTCCTGGAGTTCTTCGCGATCGGCGGTGGGAGGGAGCGATTCCGGCAGTGGCTGCCGGGGCTCATCGAGCAAGCCGTCAGCGAGGACCAGCTCGCGCTGGAGGGAGATGGCGGTTGGCGTGCACGCATCGGCCTGCAGCCGCACGCGCCCAACACGGTGTGTCTTGAGGCATTCCGGTGGGCGTGCGCGGAGGCGAGCCACCGCGGCCTGAGCCTGATGACGCACGTGGCCGAATCGCCGGAGGAGCGAGCGTTTGTCGGTGGGGCGAGCGGGCCGATGCGGGAGCTGCTGGAGCGGCTGGGGTTGTGGGATGAGTCCATCGAATCGGAAGTCGGGCGCGGATTCTCGCCGGTGGCGCACCTGGCGCCGACGCTCGCCGGGTCGGGCGCGATGCTCGCACACGTCAACGATGCGTCGGATGCGGATGTCGAGCTGCTGGCGAAGATGGGGTGCACGGTGGTGTACTGCCCGCGGGCATCGGAGTATTTCGGCGCGCACGAGCACTTCGGCCCGCACCGATATCGCGACATGATCGCCGCGGGAATCAATGTCGCGCTGGGGACGGACTCGCTGGTGAACCTCCCCCCCGCTGCCGCCGCGACGGCCTCAGAAGGCGGGCGTGGGATGAGCATCCTGGATGAGATGCGTGTGCTGTGGCGGCGCGACCGCACCGAAGCGCGGGCTCTGCTGGCGATGGGAACGAGCAACAGTGCACGGGCGCTGAACCTGCCGGATGTGTTTCGGCTTGAGGCGGGTTCAATGGTCGCGGGCTTGGTGGGCGTCCAGATCGAACCCGGCCGCGAAGAGCGAGGGGGAGAGCCCATCGAATGGGCGATGGAGAGTTCCGCTCCCTCGCAGTTGCTGTCAGACTGAAACATTTCCGGCCTGACAGGAGTTGCGGCCCGGAGGACACCGAAGCCGTATACTTTTTGACATCAATTCACGGGTTGCTTCCGGCCGAGGAGTTCGCATTATGGTAGGATATGGCTGGCTCGGACGGATGGGAGGGGGCCGCGGATGAGCGCGAAATGGATCCGTGCCAAGAAGTGGGATGACCAGCACCTGACCGGCGCGCTGCTGCCGGCGAAGTTCATTCTGCGCACGCTCAGCGGGATCCCGCTTGCCGTCGTGCTGCTGACGATTGTTTCGCTGTACGGTATTCTGGCGAGCGTACCGATCGGGTTGATCGCGCTCGCGCCCACGTGGGCGTTTTATGCCCTGACGGCGGTGGTGACCGTGCTGATCGGCGCGGGCGTGCCGGTGTGGGTGGGCTCGAAGGCGATGCGTCGGGCGGGCATCGGCGCTGCGCCGCGGTTTGTCGTTGCGCTGCTGGCGGTCGTGGCGTTCGCGGTGATCGCCGCGGCGGCGTGGCAAGCGTTCATCTGGCCGCTGGTGCACTACCGGCCGGCGGTCCTCGGGGGCGAAGCATCGCACGGCGTGCGTTTCTTCGCGGACTTTGTCGATCGCTACCAGAGCGTGCAGTTCCGCCGGTTGCCGATGATGGAGATGTCCGAGCTTGAGTTCTACTCGTGGTGGCCCTTGCGGATCGTGCTGCTGCTGTTCGTGGTGAACATGGTCACCGCGACGGTGCGGCGGATCGAGTTCAGCTTCGTCAACCTCGGCGTGCTGACGGTGCACACGGGGATCGTGACGATCGCGCTGGGCAGCATCGTCTACTCGGCGCTCAAGCAGGAGGGGGACATGCTGCTGCAGGCCGGTGCGCCCAGCGCATCGGGCGAGCCGACGCCGGGTCCGCCGGAGCGGGGCTTCTATGACAACACCACGGTGGCCATCTGGGCGCAGCAGTCTCCGCTCCCGGAGGGCAGCCCGGGCGGGTGGGAGCAGCGTCCGCTGGAATGGCTGCCCCGATACAACGACTACAACCTTGGAGCGGCGGGGCCGGGGGCGAGCGGCTTCGAGCAGCACGCCGCGCTGCGAGACTTCGGCCCGATCGCGATCGATGTGCCCGTCGCCAGCAGGGACATCCAGCACCGAGTCACGGCGGATGACATCACGCTGAAGGTCATCGGGTACAGCTCGTACGCGACGCTGACTTCGAGATGGGTTGTGCCGCCTGAATCCGGAGAGAAAGCCACGGCGGGCGGGGCGCCGGCGATGAGCGCCGCGCCAGCGGGCGGCACGCGTTTGCGCGAGGTGGAGGCGTTCCTGACCATCCCGGAGAGCCAGGGCGGATCGCAGACGAAGCCGCAGAAGACGTATCGCTTCCTGCCGGATTCTCCCGCGCAGCGCGTGGATGTGCTGGACATCTTCGGGGTCGAGTACGTTCGCGGCATGGACCCGAAGCGGTGGGAGGAACTGCAGACCAGACTGCCCCGCGGCACAAAGCACGCCCTGTTCGTCGAGCACCCTGCAACGGGGTTCAAGTC
The DNA here is from genome assembly GCA_023432465.1 of Planctomycetota bacterium. Classification (GTDB taxonomy): domain Bacteria; phylum Planctomycetota; class Phycisphaerae; order Phycisphaerales; family UBA1924; genus JAHBXL01. The sequence continues at coordinate 13,153 of JAEYUO010000062.1, forward strand.
CGTCTATCCGGTCCAGGCGGGGCAGCGCGTGACCGTCGGCGAGACGGGGTATGAGCTTGAGGTGCGGTCTCTCGAGCCCGGCCCGCCGTTCCCGATCATCACGCGCGGGTATCAGGATGCGACTTCGAGCGTGGCGATCGTCCGCGTAACGCCTCCACAGCCGGATGGCGCGGAGAAGCCGGTCTCGTTTGAGCGGTGGGTCTATCACCGCTTCCCCGAGATCAGCCAGGACATGCTGGACACGCTAAACGAGCGCGGTATGCAGGCGCGGCGCGATGCGGATGCTTCTCTGAAGATCACCTATCTCGACGCGTCGATCCTGCAGGTGTATCTCGATGAGCGGCCAAGCGACGGGAGCGTCCGCGCGATTGTCCGGATGCCCGGCGGGGATGCGACCGTCACCGACGGCCTCAAGCCCGGCGACCCGTTGGAGGTTGCGCCGTCGCTCCGGCTGCGGCTGGGGCTGCGGTCGGACAACGCCGCGATGGTGGAAGCGCCGATCGCGGTGCCCCCGGAGGAGCAGACCAAGTCGGATGTGGGGACGCACAAGCGGGCGACGGTGGCGGTGCAGGTCGGGCTCAAGAGCGATCCGGCGTTCAGCCGTGTGGTCTGGCTGCCGTTCTCGCAGTACATGGGGATCGGCTCGGGGACGGAGCGGTCGGTCGATCTGCCGGATGGGCGGCGTGTGACGCTGGCGTTCGGGCGGGTCTGGCACCAACTGCCGTTTGATCTTCGGCTGACGAACTTCCACATGGACCCGTATCCGCACAGCGATACGCCGCGGGACTACCGCTCGGACCTGATCGTGATGAGCCGGTGGGGCGGGCTGTATCAGGACCGCGCGCGGAAGACGAGCCTGAACGAGCCGCTGCTGGTGCGTGTGCCGTTCATCCCGCGGGATGATGTGCCCGCGCCGGTGAACTGGGCGGGGCGTTTGTGGAGCTTCATCATCCCGAACCAGTACAAGTTCAGCCAGGCGGGATGGGATGCCGCGGGCTGGCGCGAGACCAAGGCCATGGCGGATGCCGGGCGTGCGCCGCGGCCGTTTGCGCGGTTCACGATCCTGGGCGTGGGCAACAACCCGGGGATCTATGTCATCGCGGCGGGCGCGGTGATGATGAGCGTGGGGATCCCGTGGGCGTTCTATGTGAAGCCGGCGATCCTGCGGTACCGGAAGAAGAAGATCCAGCGGGAGCTGGCCGAGAGCGGGAAGAGCAGGGCGAGCCACACGAAGACGGGCACGCAGGGTTCGCAGAACGGACCCGGAAGTGACGGTGCGGAAGCCGCGACGAAGCTGGATGAGGTGCAGGCGTGAACGGATACGGCCGGCGATTGCTCGGCAAGGAAGGTGCTATGTCGAACTCATTCCTGAAGGTGTTTGCACTGGCGTGCGCTCTGTCGTGTGTGTGCGCGAATGCGTTCGCGCAGTCCGCGCCCGAGGGCAATGCGCACCCGCAGACTCAGGCGATCTCGGAATCGGTCGCGGAGGAGCGCAACCCGTTCGGCGAGCCCGTCCCGGAGACTCTGGACACGGATGCGAAGCGGGCGTTCGCCGATGCGGTGGACCTTGCGCCGCTGCGCGATCTGGCGGTGTTTCACAACGGACGCGTGAAGATCATCGACACGCTGGCGCGCGAGACGATCGAGACGATCATGGGCCGGCGTGACTTTGTCGACTTCAAGGTGAGGGAGGACGGCCAGGCGGACAAGAAGCACTACGACCCGCTGTTCACGTTCATCGACATCGTGATCGATCCGGCGTACTACCTGGAGCGACCGCTGATCCATGTTGAGTATCTGCCGCTTCGGGAGGCGTTCCTTGATCGTCTTTACCCGGACAAGGATGAGAACGAGTGGTGGAAGCGGCTTGGCCGGCTGAAGCCGGGGGAGTTGATGCTGGCGTGGCGGGAGATGGGACCGCGCCTGCCGATGGACAACCCGACGCAGCGTGCGCTGGGCAAGATGAGCCAGGCGTTCTCGCTGTATCAGGACTCGTGGCGGAACCTGCTGATGGTCGCGCCGAAGGGGACGGAACTCCAGTGGCACCACCTGTCGGAGGAGCCGGCGAGTTCGCCGGTAGCGAACGCCGCGGCCGCGCTGGGGCGGGCGTGGCGCGCGGGGGATGCGGCCAAGGCCAATGAGGCGATCCGCACGCTGGCGGCGGAGTTGCCGAAGATCAATGCGGAGAACTATCCGGCGGGGCGACGATCGCTGGAGGCGACGTACAACCGCGTGAACGCGTTTGAGTGGGGATACTGGCTGTACGCGATCTCGCTGCTCCTGCTGCTGCTGGCTTTCGGCACGGGGCGGAAGTGGCTGGCGGTGTCGGGCGTGGTGATGCTGATCTCGGCGGTGGGGATGCACGGCTTCGGGTTCGTGGCGCGGTGCATCATCGCGGAGCGATTCGCGATCCAAAATCAGTTTGAGTCGATGACCGGGCTGAGCCTGTTTGCCGCGCTGGTGGGCATGGGGATCATGATCCTCCGCAAGCAGTGGCTGTTTGGCGCGGCGGCGGCGGGCGTGGGCTTCATGGTGCTGCTGACGGCGACGCAGACGGGAATCCCCGGGGTGAGCGTCGAGCGGGAGGCGGCGATCCTGAACACGAGCGTGCTGCTGAAGTATCACGTGACCACGGTGCTGGTGAGCTATGGGCTGATCGCGCTGGGGTTCATGGTGAGCCTGTTCTATCTCGGCACGCACTACGCCGCGAAGCTGAAGGCGGGCGTGGTGGGCGGCGGCCCTGCGATGGCGATGGGCGAGGCCGGAGGGATGGGCGCGGTCTCGGCCGAGGCGCTTGGACTGGAAGAGGGGCAGCCCGCCGGGACGGCCCGCGTGCTGAGCGACCTCGACAAGGCGCAGATGATCATCCTCCAACTGGCGTTCTGGACGCTGGGCGTGGGCATTCTTCTGGGTGCGTGGTGGGCGGACCACTCCTGGGGCCGGTGGTGGGCGTTTGACCCCAAGGAACTGTGGGCGCTGGTGACGTGGATCGTGTACCTGATCGTGATCCACCTGCGTCTGACGGGGCTGAAGAACCGCGGCCTGGTCACGGCGTGGATGAGCGTGGTGGGGTTCATCGTGATGCTGTGGACGTACTTTGGCGTGAACCTGCTGCTGCCGGGGCTGCATGCGTATGCGTGAATGGGGCAAGGCAGTGAGTGGTGAGTGGTGAGTGGTGAGTGGTGAGTGGTGAGTGGTGATGGCGAGCACGGGTGCGAGTCGCCTGAGGCCTGCAATGCGGAAGCGGCTGGGACGGGCATTCTTCGCGGCTGATGCGGAGTCGCTTGCACGCGCGCTGCTTGGCGCGCACCTGGTGCGCGTGATGGATGACGGCTCGGCGATCCGGGTGCGGATCAACGAGACGGAGGCGTACCTGGGAGTGGAGGATCAGGCATCGCACGCGTTTGGCGGCCGGCGCACGGCCCGGACCGAGCCGATGTTCGGCCCACCGGGCCTGAGCTATGTGTACTTCACGTATGGCATGCACCACTGTTTCAACGTGGTCGCGGGCGAGGTCGATGAACCGGCCGCGGTGCTGATCCGCGGCGGGATCGTCATCGAGGGGCTTGAGGCGGCGCTGGCCAACCGCGGATGGACGGCGGCGAAGCACGAGGCGAATCCCGCAGCACTGGCCGACGGGCCCGCCAAGCTCTGCCGCGCGTTGGCGATCGACCGCGGACTCAACGCGATCGACCTGACCACGGACGCGAGGCTGCACCTTGAAGCCGCGGAGGGCGGGTCGGAGGATGAAACATCGGTGATCCGCACGCCGCGGATCGGTGTGGACTATGCCGGTGCGTGGGCATCGCGTCCGCTGCGGTTTGTCGAGCGCGGGGCGACTGTGAAGCTGGGTAAGGTCGCCGCTGATTCTGTCGGCGAGCTTGCCCGCACGCCCCGGAAGCGTGCGTAGTATTCGGCCCCCGCCGCCCGACCTGTTCCCTTGAGTGAAAGCCCGTGGCGGGAAGACATCGGAGTGTGTTGCAGTGAAGGGACAGACGCAACTCGATTGGCGAGCGATCCGCGAACGATCCGCTCAGTTCCCCGAAGAGGCGTTCCAGTTCGTGCGCGAGGGACTCTCGTACACGACCAAGCTTCTCCACGGCGAGCCGGCCAAGCCGACCCCCGACCATGTCGATGATCGACGCCACGTCAGCGGCCAGCAACTGTGCATGGGCCTGAAGAAGCTCGCGACCGAGCGGTACGGCCTGCTTGCGCGGGCGGTGCTGACGAAGTGGGGCGTGCGCACAACCGAGGACTTTGGCGTGCTGGTCTACGCGCTCATCGACCGGAGCGAGCTCCGCCAGGGCGAACGCGACAGCATCGACGACTTCAAGTCGGTGTACTGCTTCGATGAGGCGTTCGGCACGCCGCTGAGCTGACCCCCCCCCGCTTCCCGCCCCCCCCCACCACCTCCCGCTTCCCCACCGATGCGTGCCGGACCGCTTGGGTTCAGGGCCGGGCTTTTCTGCGCGGGGCGATCGCGAAGACCAGCCCGCCCGAGAAGGTCAGCACGCTGAGCATGACGACGGGCAACGTCCAGCCGAGTTCCTCGAACCGGAGGGCGGTGTCGTTGAACTTGTACTTGGGCACGTTCAGCTTTGGGATGACGTGCATCGCGGCGAAGTACTCGAGCGTTCGCGGCGCGAGGGGCGCGATGCCGTGGAGCGGGTTGTCGGGTTCGTTCTGAAGGCGGGCCTCGGCGCGACGGCCGCGGGGCCAGCGGCGGCGGGTCTGCTCGATGGCGCCGTCGGGGCGCAGCTCGTAGAAATCAAACACCCAGTCGTCGCGCCGGACACTGCCCCAGCTCTCGGGGTCGAAGCCGTCGGGGGTGAGGCGGGTGACGATGAGGAGCTTCTCGGTGCCGTCGATGGCCTGTGCCTCGCCGGCGGCGTTGCGGCCGACATCGTTGATCGCCAGGACCTTGACCCACTCGTCGTAGAGCGCCAGATTCTCCATGTTGAACACCGGCGGGCGCTTGACGCGGAGGAGCTTTTCCTGACCGGCGTACTCCAGCCGCAGGAAGGACTCAAACTCGGCCCTCGGGCTGGCGGGGTCGCCGGGGACATCGGTCAGGATGAACTCGGGGAACTCGCCGATCTTGTATCGGCGGGTGTTGAGGATCTCTGCGTGGTAGTTGTGCAGCGCGGCTTCGAGGTTGAAGCGCTCGATGCGGGAGACCATGGGGTAGAGCGTCGCCAGGAACGCCGCGGCGGAGATCAGCGTGACGATCCAGGCGATTCTGCGCGACTTTTCCATGGAGGCTGCGGGGTGGGTCGGGGGGGTCAGTGGGCCGGGCCTTCGCCGTGCTCATCCTCACCGGCGGCGGCGGGGTCCGTCAGACCTTCGAGGGTGACACCCGTGACAGGGTTGTACTTCTGCGCGGAGCTGCCGGCGTGGGGCATCTTGGGGACGTAGCCGGCCTCGGTGATGGGGAGGCGCGGGCCGTGGTGGGCGTGGTGCGCGAGGTGGTCGTCGTAGGTCTGGTTGGCGACCGCGGCGACCTTGGCGGACTGGGTGATGGGCATGCCTGTGCCCAGGCCCGTGCCGCCGCGCTGGATGTGGCCTTCCTTGAAGCGGTCGAGCGTGCCGCGGTTGCCCAGGTCGAGGGCGGTGAAGCCCAGGAAGAAGCAGACGGTGAGGAGGGTGAACACGAAGATCATGGTGTTCAGCGGGTTGTCGTACTTGAGCTGCATGAAGAACATCACGACGATGGTGGTCTTCACGGCGGCGATGGAGAGGGCGACGAAGACGTTGACCCACTGGGGGATGAGGACGTTGAAGGTCTCGGCGACCCAGACTTCCACCATCGTGGCGCCCACGGTGAGGAGCGTGAAGAACAGGAGCAGCGCGAGCACGGTGCGCAGGGTGAACACGGACACGATGGTGTGTCCGTGGTCCTTGTGGCCGTGTTCGTCGAAGTGCGCGGCGTGGGGCTGGGCGTGGGAGGTCATGGGAAGGCGTCCTGGGTCCGGGGTCCTGAGTCCTGAAGCAGAAAGCGGAGCGTCGAGAATGCGGATCAGTGAATCAGGTAGAGCATGGGGAAGAGGAAGATCCAGACGATGTCGACGATGTGCCAGTAGAGGCCGACACCTTCGACGGCGTTGTAGTGGCCGGGTCCGAAGTGGCCCTTGCGGGCGCGGACATAGAGCCAGGCGAAGAGGCCCATGCCGACGATGACGTGGGAGGCGTGGATGCCGGTCGCGCCCCAGTAGACGCCCCACCACAGGGGCTCGTAGGGGACGTTCTCGGCGTAGGGGTAGCTGTAGAACTTGCCGGGGAGGAGGCCCTCGCTCCACTTCTTGTAGTACTCGAAGAAGCCCTTGATCGCGAGGAAGAGCGCGCCCGCGATGAAGGTGAGGATGATGTTGATCTGCAGCCACTTCTGGTTGCCGGTCTGGGCGTGGCGAACGGCCGCGGCGACGGTGTAGGAGGAGAGGAGGAGGACGACGGTGTTGAGCAGGCCCCACTTGACTTCGAGGTGTCCGGATCCGGAGATGAACGCGTCGGGGTGCATCATGCGGAAGATGGCGTAGGCGACGAACATGCCGGAGAAGAGCAGCACTTCGGTCGCGAGGAAGAGCCAGACGCCCATCTTGACGGCGTCGAACTCGTGCTCGCGGTCAACGAAGTGGTGCGCGGCGTGGTATCGCTCGTGGTAGGGCCGGTCGTCGTTGACCGGGCCGGATCCGTGTGCGCCGTGCTTGCCGAGGTCGATTGTGGCCATGGTGGATGCTCAAGGAAGCGGGGATCGGGATCAAGGGACCGAGGGATCAGGCGGGCCGGATCAGTGGTGCTTGCTGCCCGGGGCGGCCGGCCGCGGGAGGACGTAGTCGCCCGGCTTGGTCTGCGCGGGGAGGACGGTGTCGTAGTCGTACGGGCCGTGTGTGACGACGGGCTCGTGCTCGAAGTTGTGTTCGATCGGCGGGCTGGAGGCGTGGGTCCACTCGAGGGTGAGCGCGCCCCAGGGGTTTGCGGGGGCCTTCTTGCCGGCGGCGAGGGAGGCGATGAGTCCGAAGAGGTGGACGAAGAGGCCCAGGGCCAGGATCCAGGAGCCGACGGTCGAGAACTGGTGCCAGAACTCGTACTCGGGGACGTAGCTGGCGTAGCGGCGGGGCATGCCGCGGGAGCCCATGAGGAACTGGGGGAAGAAGGTCGCGTTGAAGCCGACGAAGACGAAGAACCAGCCGATTCGTCCGGCGGTCTCGTTGTACATCTTGCCGGTCATCTTGGGCCACCAGTAGTGGATGCCGCCGATGAACGCGATGATGGTGCCGCCCATCATGACGTAGTGGAAGTGGGCGACGATGAAGTAGGTATCGTGGAGGTGGAGGTCAACGGCGAGGGAGCCGAGGAAGAGGCCCGTCAGGCCGCCGATCGAGAAGAGGAAGAGGAACGCGAGGGCGTAGAGGTTCCAGGTGGTGAGGACGATGGAGCCCTTGTAGAGCGTCGAGATCCAGTTGAAGACCTTGACGGCCGAGGGGATGGCGACGAGGAAGGTGAGCGCGCTGAAGACGACCGCGGCGACCTCGCCTTCGCTCGTGAAGAGGTGGTGACCCCAGACGATGAAGGAAATGCCGGCGATGGCGAGCGTGCTGAACGCGACGGCGCGGTAGCCGAAGATCTTCTTGCGTGCGCCCGCGGCGATGAGTTCGCTCATGATGGCCATGCCCGGGAGGATCATGACGTACACGACGGGGTGGGAGTAGAACCAGAAGAAGTGCTGGAAGAGGACGGGGTCTCCGCCGAGGCGCGGATCGAAGACGCCGATGTGGAAGATGCGCTCGAACAGGAGCAGGATGAGGGTGATGCCGATGACCGGGGTCGCGAGGACCTGAATGATCGCCGCGCCGTAGATGCCCCAGACGAACAGGGGCATATCGAACCAGCCCATGCCGGGGGCGCGGAGCTTGTGGACGGTGACGACGAAGTTGAGGCCGGTGAAGATCGAGGAGAAGCCGAGGATGAACGCGGCGGTGACCATCCACACGACGCGGAGGTGGCCCTCATCGGTGGTGGTGGAGTAGGGCGTGTAGAACGTCCAGCCGGTGTCGACGCCGTAGTTGAGGAGGCTGAGGATCGCGAAGAAGGAGCCCAGAAGGTAGACGTACCAGGAGGCGAGGTTGAGCCGGGGGAAGGCGACGTCCTTGGCGCCCAGCTGCAGGGGGAGCAGGAAGTTGCCGAGGCTCGCGGGGATGCTGGGGACGATGACCAGGAACACCATGATGATGCCGTGCATCGTCATGGCGCGGTTGTAGAAGAGGTTGCTCTCGGCGAGGCTCTCGGCGCCGAAGAGCTGGCCGATGAGGTTGCCGGTGATCTTGCCGGTGGCATCGACGGCGGTGGGCGTGAAGAGCTCGGCCCGGACGATGATGGCCGCCATGCCGCCCAGGAAGAACATGAAAAGCACGGCGACGAGGTACATCATGCCGATCTTTTTGTGATCGACCGTGGTGGCCCAGTCCCAGATGGTGGACCAGAAACCGCCCTTGCCTTCGAGGTATGAGCCGTGGTGCTCGTGCCCGTGGCCTTGGAGCGCGCCGGACTTTCCGAGATCAATGGTGGCCATGCTTCAGACTCCGATTACAGATTCGAGGCGTCGGGCCGGGGCTTCAGTGGCCACGGGCCGGGAGTGGTGCTGTTAGTTCGCGGGGGCCGGGGCGGCATCGCCGGTGTAGGGGCCCTTGTCGGAGAGGGACTTGATGTACTCGATGAGGCCGTGGAGCTCGACATCCTTCAGGACGCCGGCGTAGTTGGGCATGCTGGTGGGGAAGCCCTGGACGATGTGCTTCTGGGAATACTGGATGTTGTCGCGGAGCCAGTTCTCATCGGCCAGGTGCTTGGAGCCGTCGGAATACGTGTTCTCGTAGCCGAACCAGTTCTTCCAAGAGGGGCCGGTGTTCTTGGAGCCGTCGATGCTGTGGCAGGTGACGCACGCGCGCTTGACGGCGACGATCTTGCCGATCTCGATCGGCGGGGTGTTCTCATCGAACGGCACGGCCCACTGCGCCAGCGTGGCCTTGTACTCGTCGTTGGTGAGGACGACGATGCCCGCGGCCATCTCGGAGTGGTTGTTGCCGCAGTACTCGGCGCAGAAGACCTTGTGGCCGGCGAAGTCGCGCTTGCCGGTGGCGGTGTTGATGGTGTACCAGGTTCCGTCCTGGCCGCGCTGGGTGGGCTCGGTCGCCTGGAACCACATGCTGGTGTAGCGGTTGGGGAAGACGTCCATCTTCGTCCGGAAGTCGGGGATGAAGAAGGAGTGGATGACGTCGGCGGAGTGCATGATGAGCTTGACGGGCCGGTCCTCGGGCACGATGAGCAGGGGGACCTTCTCGCCGGTATCCATCAGCGTGATGTACTCCTTGGGCGGGGGCTCCGCGCCGTTGCGATAGGTCGCGGACCAGGCCCACATCTGGCCCTTGATCTGGATCTCCTCGGAATCGGAGGGGGCGGCGAGCTTGTTGATGTAGCCCTCAAAGCCCCAGAAGAAGATCGGGACCATGACCAGGAGGGGGATGATGGACCAGGCGAGCTCCAGCGGCGTGTTGTGGGACGCGGAGGCCTGGTAGTTGGTCGCCTGCTTGGAGCGGTGGTACTTGAAGACAAACCAGAACATGGGCACCATCACCACGATGAACGAGATGATGTTCACCCACACGATGAACAGGTACAGCCACTCGGTTTCGTAGGCCTGCGTCGAGTTGCCGACGTGGCCGAAGGACCACTTGTGCAGGAGCGACTGCCCCTTCTGGACGGCGGACTCCGCGGCGGGCGCGGTCTGGGCGAGTGTCAACAGCAGGTCGGTCATCATGGCGTTGGCCCCGACAGTTCAAGGCTGGGGATGGATGCGGAGCGGGCGGGCCTCGCGACGCGGCGACGGCGCTCCTGCACGAACAAAGCGGCGATGGTGGTGCCCAGGGCAATCGCGGTGACAGCGCCACCGAGCTGCATGACACGCATCGCCTGGAGTGAGTACGAGCCTTCCTCGGGGTTCCAGTGGTAGCACCAGAGCGCGAGCTGCTCGAACACGTTGCCGATCTTGCCGCCTGAGGCGTCCATCAAGGAGAACTTCAGGTCCTTGACGAGCTGGGGCGGATACTCAAGGCCGGTGAGGTAGCGAGAGACCTTGCCCTCGGGCGTGAGCACGAAGATCACCGGGCCGTGCGAGTACTCATTGGCATCGGGGAGGTAGCGGTACGGGAAGCCGATCGCATCGGCCAGGGCCCGCGCGTTCTCGGGGAGGGAGGTGAGGTAGACCCAGCCCTCGCGGACCGAATCGGTCGTGGGCTTGGCGTAGGTCAGCACCTGAGCCGTCTTCTCGCGGGCCGCGGCCTGGAGGCTGTCGGTGGAATCGAAGCTCACGACGACGACGTTGAAGTCGGTGCCGACGGTGAGGTCGAGCTCGTTCAGGCCGTTGGTGAACTTCTCCATCATGGTGGGGCAGAGCACCGGGCAGCGGTAGTAGATCATCGTGAGAAGGACGGGCTTTCCCGCCGCGCCCAGGCCCGAGTTGGGCTTGGCGTTCTTGCCGGGGAAGAGCTCGCCGAGGGTGATCTGCCGGCCCTCGGAGGTGGTGAAGACAAGGTCCCGCGGGACGGAGGCCCCGAGCTTGTTCTTGAGCTCGAGCCCGCGCACGGGGACGGGCCGGTCATCGCCCGCGTGGGGGACGGGCTGGGCCGCCACGAGGGCGGGAACCGCGAGCGCGATGATCGCGCCGAGCGTGCGTGCGCTTCGGGCGAGGGTCGTGCTGGCGGGGCGGGTGGACATGGTGGTCACGATCAGCGGGCGTAATCCTGGGCGACGGTCTGCTTCGCCCGTTCGATGGGTGTGCGGACCAGCGCCCGGGCGGGCACATCGCCGGCGGCGGGGATGACGATCCAATCGTACGGTCCGGCGAGCTCCATCCGGGAGTTGTTGCGGTACATCCGGGCCTGGACGGGCGGGGCGTTGGTGTCGCTGAGTTCGACGATCTCGGCGGCGTTCAGGAGCCGGGCGCTCTGCTGGACATAGAAGCCGTACGTCACGACGACGGCGAACACGATGACCAGGAAGAGCCCGATGCCCACGCCCATGATGCGCCACGCGTTGGCGACCTCGGTGTGGGCGTGCTGGGGCTTCTCGTCCTTGGTGTGATCGTGCCACTCGTCGACAGGGTCGTGCAGCGGGGCGGTCTCGTGCACGTGGGGCTTGTGGAGGGGGTCGCTCATGGTCGTTGCTCGTGATCGTGTCTTCGTTGCGAGCGGGTCGTTCGATGCCGGTCGGACGGGAGGGGCTGGCGGATGGGGCGGGCGGCAAACCGCTCGCGCCGGACGATTCTCAGACGTAGTTCTTGTGCGCCAGGGCTTCGCCCAGGCGCGGGTCCTTCAGCGGGATGAGCGGCGCGGTGCCGATGCGCCAGGCGACGAAGCCCAGGAAGATGCACAGCGGGCCGAGCAGGCCGAGGATGTCGAGCCAGATGTGCTCGCCGAAGCGGGTCTTGGCGATCGGGCGGACCATGTAGAGCAGGTCGACGGCGTGCATGACGAGCTGCCACGCAGCGACGCACATCAGCAGCTTGTAGTTGCGCTTGACGTTGCGGAAGAGCAGGATGACAAAGGGAATCAGGAAGTGGCCGAAGCAGAGGACGAGCCCGAGCTTCTCGTAGCCGTTCATCTGGCGGATGTTGTAGAAGGCGGTTTCCTCGGGGATGTTGGAGTACCAGATCAGGAAGTACTGGCAGAAGGTGATGTAGGCCCAGAAGACGGTGAACGCGAAGAGCAGCTTGCCCAGGTCGTGGAAGTGCTCGGCGGTGACGACGCCCTCGAGCTTGCCGCTCATGCGGAGCGCGCCGAGGATGAGGATGATCAGCGCGATGCACGAGAGCATGCCGCCGGCGAAGAAGTAGACGCCGAACATGGTGCTGAACCAGTGCGGGTCCATGCTCATGAGCCAGTCGAAGCTGGCAAAGGCGGTCGAGAGCGCAAACAGCAGCAGGCCGTAGGAACTCATGCGGCGGGCCTTGGCGGTGAGCCACTTGTCGCCGGAGGTGTCCTGCTGGACGCTGTAGGAACGGAGCTTGGTCGCGAGGATCGTCCAGATGGCAAAGTACAGCCCGGCGAACAGAAGCCAGCGGCCGACGTTCAGGTACCCGGCCTTGTGCTTGAGCACGGGGTCGAGCTCGACGACCTCGGTGTGCATCCAGTGGAAGAGCTTGCCGTGGAAGACAAAGACCTCCAGCAGCACGATGGGCAGGAAGAGGGCGAGCACGACGGGGATGAGGCTCGCGACGTTCTCCGCCTGGCGGCGGATGGCCGCGGACCAGCCCGCGTTGAGCTGGTGGAGGATCATCGTGAAGCCGAGGCACCCGAGCGCGAGGCCGAGTGAGTAGAGGAAGCCGACGTGGTAGGCGGCGAGGGCGTGGGCCTTGCCGTTCTCGCCGGTGGTGTTGGCGCCGAGCAGCGCGACGACGAGTCCGACGACGCCGACGAACCAGAGCGCGGGGGCGAGCTTGCCGAGGCCGCCGCGGACGGAGGCTTCGTTGAGCTTGATGCCGTGGGCGTGGTCATGCCCGTGGGCGTGGCCATCGTGACCGTGGGAGTGTCCGGAGGCGATCTGACTCATGGGTTCGTCTCCGTGGAGGCGACTGCGGGACCGGCGGGTGCGGGATCGAACTGGCTGCGGCTGGCGGGCGGGCGACGCTGCTCGAGCTTGATGCGTTCCTCGGCGGGAACGCCGTCCATGCCTTCGGCGCGGGTCGCCTGGAGGGCACGCAGATACAGAACGATCGACCACGAGTCGGCGACGCTGATCTTGTCGGCGTAGCCGGGCATCTTGGGCGGCGCGCCCTCGACCGTGTTGGGCACACCGTGGCGGATGACGTTGAACAGATAGCCGTCCTGCCCGGTGTAGACGGCGCGGTCCTTGTACTTGGCATCGTGGTAGCTGGGCACCGCGTAGCCCCAGCGCTGGCCGACGAGGCCGCCGTAGCCAACGCCGTTGATCTCGCCGCCGCCCTCGCCCTGATAGCCGTGGCAGGCGGAGCAGTAGATGTCAAAACGCTCCTGACCGCGATCGAGCATGTGCGAGACGAGCTCGGTCCGGCTCATCGAGCGGCCGTCGGCCGCGGCATCGGCGAGCATGCGCTCGAACACCGCCTCGGGCACGACCGGCTGATACGCCGGACGGCCGGTCTCGGCATCCTTGGGCTTGCTCGCGTCGATCCCTTCGAAGACGGCGGGGTCATCGGCGACCGACCAGCCGCGGGACGGGGCGCTCGGGTCCATCGTGTAGCCGAACGGGACGGTGCCGGCGACGGGCCGCCGCATCGAGCGGCCGTCGAGGAAGAACGGCGCCTCGGACTGGGGCTTGAACTTGGGGCTGTCATCCATGTCCGGCAGGAACTGCCTGGGCGGCTTGTCGCTGCGCTCGCCGCGGCAGGCCGTCAGGCCCGACGCGAGAAGCAGCGCCGACGCGGCGCACACGGTCGTGCGAGCGAGGCGGGACATGTTGGTGGGCTGGTTGTTCATCTGCTGCTCGATTGGTCTGCTGGGCTGCTGGTGCCAGATGCGTGCATCGGGGACGGTCGTGCGCTGGGGGAGAGGGCTACTCCTCGACGAAATCGAACTGCGTGCCGCCGGCCTTCTCCAGCAGCTCGCGGGTGCGATCGGGGTCGAACTTGGGGTCGCCGGACTCGATGCAGATCACAAAGCGGTCATCGGACACGCGGAGGAATCGCGGCTTCTTCAGGAGGGGGTGGTACCACATGGGCAGCGCGTTGAAGGCGAACATGCCCAGCAGCGCGCTGAACGCGGCGAAGAGCACGCCGATCTCGAACGTCACGGGGACCCATGGCTGGAAGGCGTCGAACGGCTTGCCCTGCACGACGGTCGCGTAGCCCTGCGTGGTGACCCACCACTGGAAGAGGTAGCCGACGCCCGCGCCGCCGAGGCCGACGACGCCGACGATCAACGGGAGGAGGGTGTTCTTGAGGCCCATCGCCTCTTCCATGCCGTGCACCGGGAAGGGGGAGTAGACGTCCCACTTGGTGTACCCGGCATCGCGCACCTTCTCGGCGCCGTGGGTGAGGGCGGCGGGGGATTCGAACTCGGCCATCACGCCGTAGACGACCTCGCCGGACTCGGTCTTGTAGATCTTGCGTGCTTTGCTCATCTGCGTGTCTCCGCGCCGGGGCGCGAACAGTGAATCAGTGGTGGTCGGGGTGGGGGTTGGCCTGCGGCAGGACGTTCTTGATCTCGCTCATGGCGAAGGCCGGGAGGAAGCGGAGGAAGAGCATGAAGAGGGTGACGAAGATGCCGATCGTGCCGACGAACGTGAGGACGTCGACGGTGGTCGGGTAGAACATGCCCCACTCGCCGGTGATGAACGCGCGGTGGAGGGAAGTCACGATGATGACGAACCGCTCGAACCACATGCCCACGGTCACGGCCATGGAGACGATGAAGATCCACAGCGGGCTGGTGCGGAACTTCTTGAACCAGAAGAGCTGGGGCGAGAGGACGTTGCAGGAGATCATGGCCCAGTAGGCCCACCAATAGGGCGCGCCGCGCGTCAGCCCGAGCCACTCGGCCATGAACGGCGGCACGAGCCGGTTGTAAACGAACACGTCGGCCTCGTACTTGTTGCCGGAGTACCAGGCGATGAAGAACTCCATGAAGTACGCGAAGCCGACCATCGAGCCGGTGACCAGGATGATCTTGGCCATGTTCTCGAGGTGGCGGAGCGTGATCAGGTCCTTCATATTCGGGTAGAGCTCGCGCGCCGGGATCATCAGCCCGAGCACCATCGCGAAGCCGCCGAAGATGGCGCCCGCGACGAAGTAGGGCGGGAAGATCGTGGTGTGCCAGCCGGGCAGGACCGAGGTCGCGAAGTCGAAGGACACGATCGAGTGCACGCTGAGCACCAGCGGCGTGCTGACGCCGGCGAGCATGATGTAGGCCTTCTCGTAGTTCTGCCAGTGGCGGGTGCTGAAGCGCCAGCCCATGGAGAGCAGGCCGTAGATCCACGCCCGCAGCGTGTCCTGCCGCAGGTTGATGAACGGCGCAACGGTCGGGCCGCTGGCGTTCTTCAACCGCAGCACCGCGCGGTCGCGGAGCGTGGCGAAGTCGGGGATCATGCCCATGTACCAGAACAGCAGCGACACGGTGAAGTAGGTGCTGACCGCGAAGACGTCCCACAGCAGCGGGCTGCGGAAGTTGGGCCAGATGGCGTTGGCGTTGGGGATGGGGAAGACCATCCAGATCATCCAGACACGGCCGACGTGGATGCCGGGGTAGGTGCCGGCGCAGATGACCGCGAAGATGGTCATGGCCTCGGCAGCGCGGTTGATGCTCGTGCGCCACTTCTGCTTGAGCAGGCAGAGGATGGCGGAGATCAGCGTGCCGGCGTGGCCGATACCGATCCAGAACACGAAGTTGGTGATATCCCACGCCCAGTCGACCTGGTTGTTCAGGCCCCAGACGCCGACGCCGGTGACCAGCAGGTAGATGATCATCAGCGTGCCGACACCCGCGAGGGTGGAGACAAGGCCGAAGACCGGCAACCACCAGCCGCCGGGCCGCTGCTCGCAGTAGCCGCAGACGATCTCGGTGATGTCGTGGAAGCTGCGGTTGTTCAGCACCAGCGGCGCGCGCTTCGACGGGTCGTCGATCAGCGTGCCGTCGCCGGTGCTCGGGTCCATCTCGATGGGCCGGTCGGGCTTGAGAGCCCCGGCCAGTCGACCCGCATTGAACTCGTCAGGATGGATCGCGCTCATGCATGCGCTCCGAGAACGCTCAGGCTCAGCCGGTAGCCGGCGTCCTGGTCAGCCTTGTTGGAATCGAACATCAGTGCCGCGTGTCCCCCCGCCGCTTCCTGCCCACGCACCGGCTCCGCCATCGCGTGATCGAACGGGTGCTTCCACCAGTCCTTGTGCGCATCGCTCACCAGCTCGGGGTTCGGGTTGCGGATCGCGAGCATGTACGTGGTTCGCGGGCGCGTGTTGAGGTACCCCAGGAGCGAGTAGGTCCGGCCCGACTGCCGCATGTTGAGCACGCGGCTGCCGGTACGGGTCGCGCCGCCGGCATCGGTGTAGGAGGTCTTGGTGTCGGAGATATCGCCGAAGACGATCGCATCGGTCGGGCAGGCCTGCTGGCACGCGCTCTGGAACATCCCGTCGGGGATGCTGTCCATGTTCTTGAGCTTGACCTCGATGCGGGCCTCGTTGACGCGCTGCACGCAGTAGCTGCACTTCTCCATCACGCCGCGGGAGCGGACGGTGACATCGGGGTTCATCTGCAGCTTGGTGATCTCGTCGAGCTTCTGGCGCAGCCGCGGCGGGATGAGGTTGACGTTGGCGGGCTTGGCGCCCACGGTGTCCATCGCGCCCGAGCCGATGAAGTCGCCGTTGAACTTCTTGACGCCGTAGTCGAAGAAGTTGAACCTGCGGACCTTGTACGGGCAGTTGTTGGCGCAGTACCGCGTGCCGATGCACCGGTTGTACACCATGTAGTTCATGCCCTCGGGGCCGTGCACGGTCGCGTTCACCGGGCAGACCGTCTCGCACGGCGCGTTCTCGCAGTGCACGCACGCCACAGGCTGGTGCGCAACCGCGGGGTTCGGGTCGTGGCGGTCGTGGCTGGTGAAGTAGCGATCGACGCGGATCCAGTGCAGCTCGCGGCCCTTGTTCACCTCGATCTTGCCGACGACGGGGATGTTGTTCTCCGCCTGGCAGGCGATGGTGCAGACGTTGCAGCCGGTGCACAGGTTCAGATCGATGCTCATGCCCCACTGCGGGAGCTTGGCAAAGTCCGGGGGCGTGCCCGTCTCGCCGCTGGGGGCGTTGGCGGTGTGCGGCGTGGCGAGGGGGACCGCCGCGCTGGTGCCGCGCTGCGGGTTGTCATACGCGTTCACGTTCGCCGGTGTGTGGGCGAGTTCGCCCAGTCGCTCGGCGAAGTTGAGGTCGCGCTTCTGGCCATAGGCATCGACCTGCAGGTGCTTCTTGGCCTCCTCGGTCATGCCCTTGAAGGGGTCCTCGGCGAAGGCGGCCCACGCCGGGAGGTCCGTCTCGCGGACGATGGCGCGGCCCTCCATGGATCCGTGCGACTGCGTCGTCGAGATCTCGTACCACGCGGGGCCCTCGCCCGCGCGCTGGACGGTCGCGTTCATCGCCGCACGCCGATTGCGGCCCGCGGCGATGGGGTAGGCGTTGAAGCCCACGCCCGTGCCGACGCTGCCGCACACCGTGCGGCCGTAGCCCAGCGCGATGACCACGGTGTTGTCGGCGATGCCCGGCACCGCCCATGCGGGGACGGTGATGCTCGCGCCGTTGGCATCGAGCCGGATCATCCGGCCCTTCTGCTTCTTGTCGGTCGGGTCGGTCTGCTGGATGCCGAGCTTTTCGGCGGTGGCGGGGCTGACCAGGGCCGCGTTGTCCCAGCAGATCTTGCTCAGCGGGTCGGGCAGTTCCTGCAGCCAGCCGCAGTTGGCAAACCGGCCGTCGCCGACCGTGCCGATGGTGAACACAACCTCGAGCTTGTCGGATGTCGGAGCCGGGGCCGCGCGCCACGCGCCGACCGCCGCGGCGACGCGGTCCGCCGCGCCCGCCGGGGGCGCGGCCGGGGCCTCGCCCGCGACGAACACACCGTTGTGCAGAGCGCGTCGCCACCACGCGTCGAAGCCTTCACCCGCGGGGCCACGAGAGCGGTAGACGGTGCGGACGATCTCGTAGCCATCGACGTTGTCATCGCCCGCGAAGATGCCGAGCAGTTCGAGTTCGCCCTTGGCGCCAAAGAGCGGCGCGATCATCGGCTGGATCGGCGAGAGTGTGCCATCCACCGCCTCGGTGTCGCCCCACGATTCCAGCGCGTGGGCCATCGGCACCTGCCACGTCGCCGCGGCGACGGTCTCGTTGTTGCCGACGGAGCAGACGATGCGCTCCTTGGCCTTGGCGAAGGCGGCGGCGAAGTCCGCCGAAGCCGGCGCGTCGTACACGGGGTTCACGCCGATGCACACGATCGTCTCGCAGCGACCGGAGGAGAGTTCCTCGGCCGCGCCCGCGATTGCTTCGGATGCGGGCATGCTCTCGGATGGAGCCATCGCACGGTAAGAGACCGTCGAGCCGACATTGCCGAGCGCGGCGTTCAACGCGTGAACAAGTGCGTGGATCTCGGGGCTCTGGGTGGGCCCGGCGGCGAGCAGCGACTTGCCGCGATGGGCAAGCAGGTCCTTGGCGATCGCGCTCACGACCTTGGCATCGATCCCCGCGCCGCCGGCGTTCACCTTGGCGATCGCATCGCCGAGGCGTGCGCCCGCGGTCATGCCCTGGCTCGCGAGCTCCTTCGCCAGCGCGACCGCGAACACGCCGACCTGACTCGGGGCCAGACGGATGCGATGATCGGCCTTGGAGCCGGTCACCGTCCACGCGGACTCGACCGCGTACAGGCGGTTCATGGTGTCGTTGGCGGTCACGACCCGGCGCTTGGCGCCGAAGCCGCGGGCGTTGGGCAGCGCGTTGCCGCCGCTGTCGTTGTGAAGCAGGTCGCGGTCGAACGTGACGATCACGTTCGCGTTCTCGAGCTTGATCACTTCGCGCATCGGCTTGCCGAAGGCGAGCGTGGATCCCTCGATCGCGGCGTCATCGCCGGCGGGGTCATAGAAGAACCAGCGGGCCTTGGGGAAGCGCTCCTGGATGCGGGAACGCATCACGTTGAGCGCGGGGCTGCTGCGGCGCTCGACCATGAACACCAGGCCCTGACCCTGGCTGGCGGCAAACCGCGCGAAGTGCTCCTTGGACCAGAGCGTGAAGTCCTTCCACGAGCGGGGCACATCCGCGCCGCGCGGGGCGTAGATCGGGTCCTTCAGGCGGTCGGGGTCGTAGAGCTCGAGGATCGCTGCTTGCGACCACAGGCTGCTCTTGCCGCGGTTGGTCGGGTGGAGCGGGTTGCCCTCGATCTTCGTGGGCCGGCCCTCGTGGGTCTCGACCAGCAGGCCCTCAGCGCCGCCTCCGGGGAGGGGCATGCTGGTGGCGTAGTAGAGCGGCTTGCCGGGGATGATCTCTTCGGGCGCATCCTTGCCGTACGGGAGGATCTTGTGGTCCGGGCGGCGACAGCCTGGGAGCGTGGCCGCGCCCGCGAGCGCGACCGAGGCGCCCATGAGCTTGAGGAAGGTGCGCCGCGTCTCGCCGGAGATCATCGATGCGCCGGCGGGGAACTCGCGCTCCAGCCAGTCGCGGAACTCGGGCGTGTCGGCGGCATCATCGAGCCCTCGCCAATAGGCGCGGCCCGTCACACCCACCTGGGTGTGCGAGGCCGCGCGGGGCTTGGTCGCGGGCTGGTGGCCGACTGTCGAATGGCATTGATCCATGCTCATCGCGTGTGATCCGTGTCGCAAGGTCGGGAAGGGTCAGAGAGGCGGAGGCGAAGCGGCGGAGGGAAGAGATCAGTAGTGGCAGGCGGCGCAGTTCTCGGGCAACAGGTGCAGGTTGCTCTCCGCCAAACCGCTGAGCAGCGCTGCGCCGCCGGGCGAGCCCGAATCGAGCGCGCCGTGCGCGGTGTTGCCCTGTGTGGCGGTGTTCAGCCCGCCGGTGATGTTGAACTGGTTGCGCACCCAGTACAGATCCGTCACCTTGTCCCTGGGCACCAGGTGCGGCTCGGGGTTGCGGTGGCAATCCAGACACCAGCTCATGCTCAGCGGCTCGACCTGGTGCACGACGGGCTGCTCCATGATGTTGCCGTGGCAGGAGAAGCACGACACGCCCGCGGCGATGTGCACGTTGTGCGGGAAGTTGCGGACATAGTCCGGCACCTTGTGCACGCGACGCCACTGGATGGGCGCATCCTCGGCCCACGCATCGCGGATGAACTGCACCCTCGGCTGGCGGGCGAACGTCTCGGAGACATGGCCGTCGGCGTGGCAGCCGATGCACGTGCTCACCGACGGGATGTTCGCCTCGGGCGAATCTTCAACGTGGCTGTGGCAGTACCGGCAGTCCAGGCCCAGCTTGCCCGCGTGGATCGCGTGGCTGAAGCCGCTGGACGGCTGCGACGGCATGTATCCCACGCGCCAGTACTTCGGGGTTGCGTAGTACCACACTCCGCCGATCACCGCGCTGCCGCCGCCGAGCGCCGCGGCGAGAAACAACGGCGGGAGTTTGTTGGTCCACTTTGGGAAGATGGTTGACACGGCCGCTTCTTCTCCATTGGGGCCCGATCTTGGGGCGCACAAACGCCCAAAGCACCGGTCCCAAACACGCCCCCGGGGTTATCGTCCGCCTATTCCCGCTCAAGTGCAAGATTTGCGGTCTGGCAGGAAGTGTCGGGGACCTGTTCCTACTCTGTCAAGGCCTCGCGAGCGTTTGGCAATAAATGAGACGGAGTCTCAACACATCGGCGCCCGTTTCCACTCCGGAGGACCCCATGAGCTCGCTCCAGGTTGGGTCAGATTCCAGCGGCACTCTTGGCCGCGCCATCGTCGTCGGATTCGCCTCTTCCGTCGCCGTCTGGGTCACGTGGTTCATGACCCACCTGCCCTGGGTGGGAATGAGCGAACCGGTAAGCATGCCCATCGTTCTGGGGGTGTGGCTGCTGTCCGGGGCCTTCGCCGTGGCGTGGACGGAGCGCAAAAACCCAGTAATCGTGGGCATTTTGGGGGGAGTAGTGTGCGCGCTCGTCGGGCTCCTGGTCTTGGGGACCAAGGTCGTTCCCGATGCCGCGGCGGATGGGATCGCCCCCGGGGGAACCCGCGATACCCTCCCCTCGGTCGCGCTGATCATCCCCGCATTCCTCGTTCTGGGGGGGGCGATCGGGGTTGCCACCGGACTCGTTTCTCGACTGGTTCCCAAGCTGTGCGCGGGGCCAAGTTCGGCCCTCGCGCAGATGGGTGTGGTCGTGGCAATAGGGATTACCCCACTTTTGGTGGTTGGCGGGCTGGTGACGAGCACGGACTCGGGAATGGCCGTTCCGGACTGGCCCAACACCTTTGGCAGCAACATGTTCCTGTATCCGCTGGGGCCGCGGTCCGAGCCGGGTCTCTTCCTGGAGCACGCCCACAGGCTGTTTGGCTCGCTGGTCGGCCTGATGACGTTGATCCTGGCGGGGTGGGTGATCGCGCAGGACAGCCGGCGCTGGGTGAAGGTTCTCGCGGTGGTCGCCCTGTCGCTGGTGATCGTGCAGGGCGTGCTGGGGGGGTGGCGCGTGCTGGCCGGGTCGGATGTCCCGACGGAGGACAACCGCTGGCTGGCGATGCTGCACGGGGTGCTGGGGCAGTTGGTCTTCGGGGTGGTCGTCGCGCTGGCCGCGACGCTCAGCCCGCTCTTCCGTTCCGGGGCGACCGTGCGGCCGCACGCATCCATCCGGCGTTTCAAGGTGTTTTCCGCCGGGTTGACGCACGCCCTGATTCTGCAACTGATCTTCGGCGCGATGTATCGGCACATGCGGAGCGGGCACGCGTTGTGGACGCACGCGGGCTTCTCGGTGGTCATCATGGTCCTGGCGATCGTGGCGGGCTTTGTGGCGATCGGCCTTGCGCGGCGCGATGAGGGCGAGGATTCTCCGGCCGGTCCGGCGGCGGCGGTCCCGGCTCTGGCGTGCACGCTCCGGCGGATCGGCCTTGGGCTGGTCATCGTCGTGGCGTTGCAGTTTGCGCTGGGGTGGGCGGCGTTCTTCGTGGGCGGGGCGGAAAGGACCGCCGCGAACCCCACGGAGGCCCTGATCCGCACGGCCCACCAGGCCAATGGCGCCATCCTTATCGCCTTTGCGGCGCTGGCGTTTGTGTGGTCTCGGTGGGTTCTCCGCCGTGCGGGCGTTTCAGCCGTTTCCGCTCCTGCTGGTGCAGCCTGATCGGCAACGGCTCGATAAGCTGGGAAGGACGCTTGTGCGGGCGTTTGCCGCCGCGGCAGATTCCCGCGGGATTCCGGCAATTCGCCGGACACCCAGGGCGTTGAACTGGCGTATCGACTCCCGGAGGGATGCGCATGCCCCGCCATCTGTTTGCCCGTCAGTCTGCTGCCACGCCACCTGCCCCCGCCGCGCCGTCGCCCCCGGCCACGCCGGCCTCGGATGACCCGGGCGCGGCCACGCCGAAGCGTGGGACTGCTCGCCCGAGGCCGATCAGCAGCTCGATGACATCGATCCGGGCGAAGGACTTCGGCTTTGAGCAGGCGCGGCACCTTCTGTGGCGCGCGGGCTTCGGCGGCACGCCGCAGCAGATCCAGACGCTCGCGCAGTGGGGACCGGAGCGGTCGGTCGACTATCTCCTGGATTACAAGGACATCCCCGCCGAGGAGATCAAGGGCACGCTGTTCGACCGCGACATCATGCGGCCGTACAACGCGGAGGAGCGGGGCGAGCTGGCGATGGCTCGGCGACAGGGCGATGAGGCCGCGGTCGCGCGGCTTCGTGCGCAGCGTCAGACCGCCGAGCAGAACGACCGGCGGCAGGTCCGCCGGATGCAGCAGTGGTGGGTCAAGCGGATGATCGAGACGCCGCGGCCGCTTGAAGAGAAAATGACGCTCTTCTGGCACGGGCACTTCGCGACCTCGTACCGGACGATCGAAGACTCGTACCACATGTTCATGCAGAACAACCTGTTCCGCACGCACGCGGTGGGGAACTTCGGCGAGTTGATGTTCGCAATCATCCGCGACCCGGCGATGATCGCGTATCTCGACAACAACGACTCGCGCAAGGGCAGGCCCAACGAGAACCTGGCGCGCGAGCTGATGGAGCTCTTCAGCCTCGGCGTTGGGAACTACACCGAGAAGGACATCAAGGAGGGCGCACGCGCGCTCACTGGGTACACGTTCGAGGATGACCGCTTTGTCTTCCAGCGGAACAACCACGACGAAGAGGCGAAGACGATTCTCGGAGAGAAGGGCCCGCTCGATGGCGACGGGTTTGTCCGCGCGATCCTGAAGCAGCCCGCGTGCTCACGATACATGGCCCGCAAGCTGTACCGCTTCTTCGCTGCGGACTATCCGACGGGGCGGCCGGAAGTGGACAGCGCGGCGGAGTCGGTGATCCGACGCATGGCGGGCACGATGGTCGGGGCGAAGTACGAGATCAAGCCGGTGCTGCGGCAGCTCTTCCTGTCCGAACACTTCTACGAGCCCGCGCTCATGAACGAGATGATCAAGTCGCCGACCGAACTGGTCGTGGGCGCGGTCCGCTCGCTCAACACGCCGGTGCGCGATATCGATGTGCTCGTCGATGCGATGGGGCTGATGGGCCAGTCGCTCCTGTTCCCGCCGAGCGTCAAGGGATGGGACGGCGGACGCGCGTGGATCAACACCGCCACGCTGTACACGCGCCAGAACATCATGTGCTTCCTGCTGACCGGGCAGATGCCCGCGGGAAGGCGCGATGCCCTCAAGGACATCGAGAAGTATGACCCGACGGACCTGCTGGCGGACCTGCGGGATTCGGGCGGGGGCACGGACCCGGAGGCCGTGGCGGATTACCTGCTGCGGTTTGCGCTGGGGAACAACACGCCGCGGAACCGCGCGGTGCTGACGGACTTCCTCGCCCTGCATGGCAACCGGGTTGTGCCCGAGACGGTTGCGGGGCTGCTGCTGCTTGTGACGGCGATGCCGGAGTATCAGCTCTGCTGACGCAGAGCAAAGTTCCAAATGGCAAATGGCCAGATTGCCAAATGGAAGCGACGAACCGTGTTTGATTTGGCCATGTGGCAGTTTGCGATTTGGCTCTATGGAGCTCTTCCATGTCCGACCCCATCGCCTTTACACGCCGCCAGTTTCTCTCGACGGGCTTGGTGCTCACCTCCGCGGCGGTGACGGTGCCGGCGTTCATCAACCGCTCGGCGTTCGGTCTGCCGATGCCCGGCGAGTTCATGAGCGAGATTCCCGGTGTGCCGACGGATCATGTGCTGGTGGTGGTGCAGCTTGGCGGCGGGAACGACGGGCTCAACAGCGTCGTGCCGTTCGGCGATCCGAACTACTACCGCGTGCGGCCGTCGATCGGCATCCGCGAGAACAACGTCCTCAAGCTCGACAAGGCCAAGGGCATCGGGCTGCACCCCAACATGAAGGGCATCCTCGAGCTGCACGATGAGGGCCTGTGCGCGATCGTGCAGGGCGTGGGCTATCCGAATCCCAACCGCTCGCACTTCAAGTCGATGGACATCTGGCACACCGCCGACACCTCCGCCACCGGCGACGGGTGGCTGGGGCGCTACTTCGACTCGGAATGCTGCGGCGTGGGCGATGGCGGTAAGCCCGAGCCCGAGCCGATGGCTGGGATCGCGGTGGGGCGCGAAGCCCCGCTGGCGATGCAGGGCAGGCTTTCGCGGCCGATCGGCTTCGAGGACCCGAGCCTGTTCCGCTGGCTGGGCAAGGATGTGCACGATTCGCTGAGCGATCCGTACGAGCAGATCAACCGCCGCGGCCTGGTTGAAGGCGTCGGCGGCGAGACCAACGCGGGCTTCCTGATGCGGACCTCGCTCGATGCGCAGATCTCCAGCGACCAGATCCGCCGCGCTGTGGCGCAGCGGCCGCTGTCGCCGTATCCGAACAACGAACTCTCGCGTCAGTTGCAGATGATTTCGAGCATGATCCGTGCGGGGCTGAAGACGCGCGTGTACTACGCGAACCTTGGCGGGTTCGACACGCACGCGGGGCAGGGCGGCGAGCAGGGTCGGCACGCGCAGCTGATGGAGACACTCAGCTCGAGCCTCCGCGCGTTCTACGAGGACCTGAAGAAGCAGGGCAACGACGGGCGCGTGCTGACGATGAGTTTCTCGGAGTTTGGCCGGCGCGTGGCGCAGAACGCCTCGGGCGGGACCGACCACGGCACCGCCGCGCCGATGTTCCTGTTCGGGCCGATGGTCAAGGCGGGCGTGCACGGGAAGCACCCGTCGCTGACGGATCTTGATCAGGGTGATCTGAAGTACGGCACGGACTTCCGCGGCGTGTACGCGGCGATCCTGGAGAGCTGGCTGAAGGCCGACTCGCGCAAGATCCTCGAAGGAAGCTACCGGCCGTTTGATGTGATCAAGAAGGCGTAGGAAGGAACACAGAGGGAGCAGAGCAAGCAGAGGGAAGCAGAGCCGGATCTGGATTTTGGATTGCGGATTTTGGATTTTGGATTGAACGCGCAGACCATTTGGTGCGACCGTTCGTGATGGCAGGCTCCGAGGCATCGCCCCTGCTTACCCGGCTTCCCCTCTGCTGTCCTCTGCTTGCTCTGCTCCCTCTGTGTTCCTGTTCTCGTCCGAACCATCGCGGAGCCGTTTGATCCGCAGGCCGACATCGCTGGCGGTTTCCGCCGCGGGCTGGTTGTCGCCCGGGCGAGGCTCGACACTCGCGATGCAGTCGCACTCGGGGCAACGGGCCTGACCGTCAAAGATGGGCAGGCCGATGAGCGACCGTGTGCACCCCGGGCAGATGGTGATGCGCGCGTGCTGATCGACATAGGCGTGCGGGATGCGGCCGCCGTACAGGCTGTTGACGATCGCTCGCTTGTGCAGCACCTCGACATGCCCGCACTCCGGGCAACGGACAGTGTTCTTGATGATGGACACGCCGCGGACCTCAAATCCGCAGGCGGTGCAGTGCTCGTACCCCTCATCGGGCGCATCGGCCTCACCGACGCGGCGGATCTGCAGGTCCTCGGGGGTGAGGTTGTGCATGCTGAGCTGGATCTTCATGCCGCACTCCGGGCAGCGCGCGATGCCGTTGGCGACGGGCAACCCCAGCAGGCTGAACTCGCACTGCGGACAGCGCGCGGTCTTGATGCGGTCGTGGAGAACTCGGAGGAGAATGCGGTCGCGTGCGATCAGTGCGCACAGCCCGGGGACGGCGATCGCGCTGACTACGAGCGCCACCAGGATCCAATCGCCCGCGCCGCCGGGCCGTATGGAGGAGCCGACCATTCTGACGATCACGACCAGGATGGGGCTCCACACAGCGAAGACCGCCGCGCCGATGATGACCGGGATGCACCCGATGCGGTACCGGGCCTGTCGATAGGCGTAGCGGATGTACCGTTCGCACTCCTCATCGGGGAAGGGGTCGAACTCGGGGAACGCGCGGTAGATTTTGGAGAGGGGGATGCGCATCAGGTAGGGTCCTCCTCTCGACGCCCCGGCGCTGCCGAGCGCAACTCCACGCCCAAGCACTCCGCAAGCGAGACGACGGTACCGCACTCGGGGCAGCGGAGCACGTCATTCACGGCTCGCAGACCGATCAGTTCGTACGCGCACTTCCGGCAGCGTGCCTGATCGATGCGCCTGCGAAGCCCCACCCTCAGCATCTGATCGCGCATAACAAACCCCGCCAACGGACCAAGAAATGAGGCGACGCAGATACTGAGCAGCACCGCGAGCCACACAGAAGCCTCCGGGAGGCCGAACAGTTCGACCTTGAAGGTGAGGAAGAACATCACGCAGAAGCACATGCATGCAGTCACCAACGCGGCACCCAAGGGAACATGGGTGAGCCGATTCCCAGTCTCCTGGCGTACAGACTCGATGAGCGCATCTGCCTGTCGCGTGGTCAGCCCGTCGAGTTCGCGAAAGCCTCGCCGTAGTCTGGAGTACGTAACGCGCGTCACCGCCCCCTCCGCAGCGGTGATGCGGGCTTGCTCGGAGTCCGGCTTGGCGCCGCCGCAAACAGGTCCGGCGCATCCACATCCAGATCCTCGCGCCGGATGCCGTGCGCGGTGAGCTTCACCCGCTGTCCGCACTCCGGGCAGATCACGGTGTTCACGTTCACCGGCAGGCCGCGGAGCGAGAACTCGCAGAACGGGCAGACGGCGCGGTTGACCAGCCGCCGGATCGAACGCACCAGCATCAGCCTTCGCACCCAGACATAGGTGACGATGAACGCGGGGATCTCGAACAGCAGGATCGGCCCGAGGAACGCGCCCACCGATGGGAGGTTGCGGCCCGACACGCTGGCGAGCAGCACGAGCAGCCCGCCGCCAAAGATCGTCCAGGCGACCATGACCCCCAGCGCCGCCAGGAGCGGCATGACCCACGCCGCATCGCCGCGGCGGAGGCGTGCCTGTAACACGAGCTTGCGGCACTGCTCATCGCTGTACCCGTCGAACTCGGGGTATGAGCGGTAGAAGGCGAAGAGTCGGGGGAATCGCATCCGCGGGCTCCTGCGCAGCAATGTACCGCGCAGCGGTTCAGAAAGCAGAGGGCAGGAACACAGATACACCAGATTTCGGACAGATGAAACAGATGAGGGCGGGAAAAGTGGCGGAACGCCGGGGCAACGGCGAGGATCGGACTTCGGACAGGCCGGGAGGGATTTCAGCGTTCTCGCGCTCAGTAACCCGGAGCGCACCCAGCCTCATGATGTGCAGAACTTCTTTCCCATCGGTTCCATCTGTTCTCCATCTGCCGCATCTGTGTCCCATGCCTTTCATCCGAGCAACTCGCCCGCCGCGGCGGCGACTTCCTGCTTCCAGGCGTCATCGCCGAACCGAGCCGGAGAATCCGGGCCGAGTCGCTCGATCACGCGGTCGAGAACGGCGTCGAGCTCGCGGCCGCGGCGGCGGGCCTCGGCATACGGCACGGTCGAGAAGCTCACGAGGTTGTACTGCGGCGCAACGCGGTCGGGGAAGGCGTCGTGGATCGTCTGCTCGACACGCTTGCGGTAGCGGAAGGCGGGCAAGCCGACCTTGTCGCGCATCTCGGTGAAGTTCTCGATCGCCATGTCGGCGATGGCATCGGCGTTGGGCTTGCGGAGTGCGTGATACTCGGCGAGCGCCGCGGCGAGATCGCCCGCGCCGCCAGTGCCGGGCGCGCGATCGAGACACTCGGCCAGGATGCGGACATCCTCGAAGCCCGCGTTCATCCCCTGGCCATAGAACGGCACGATCGCGTGCGCGGCATCGCCCGCAAGCACGGTCGCTCGCTTGCCGTCGCGGGCCATGCGGAACCACGGCGCGCAGCGGACGGTGACCAGCGAGCTGGTGGGGTTGGCGAAGAAGTCGTACACGAGCGTGGGCATGAGCGGCACGGCATCGGGGTAGTGCCGCTGGAAGTGGGCGGCGACGCGCGCGCGTTCATCGGCGGTCGGGGCTGCGTGAGGGTCAGCCTGCTTGCGCGCGGCGAGGTCGCCCTCAAGCTGCGCGAACGAGTGGTCGCCCGCGAACGGCCAGAAGAGCGTGCAGGTGAACGAGCCGTCGCGGTTGGGCAGCGCGATCATCATCGACCCCCCCCGGGGCCAGATGTGCAGGGCGTTGGGGTCGAGCGCGAAGGAAGCAACATCGCGCGAAGAGCTGCGCGCTCCGCCCATTGCCGATTCCGCCGCGACTTGGCCTGCCCACTTCCCCGCGCCAACGCCCGCGATGCTGAGCTCGGTCGCCGATGGGATATGCAGCTCCTTGTAGCCGTGCGGCAGGTACGACTGGCTGTACTCGAAGCGGTCGGTCTTCTGCATGGCGCTGCGGACGGCGGAGAACGCGCCATCGCCCGCGAAGATCAGGTCCGCCTCGATGATGGTGGGCGGGTCGGCGGGGCGCGTGTCATCGACGAAGCTCGCGCGGCAACGATCCAGATCGACATCGAGGCAGCGGCGATCGAAGACGAGTTCGACGCCCGGCGCGGCCGCGGCGGCGTGCAGGAGGGTCAGGTTCAGCCCGCCGCGGGAGACGCTGTTGATGGCATCGGCGGGGTTCTTGGAATATGGCTGGAAGATCGTGCCCGAGGGCGCGGCGGCGGCATCGGCCGCTGGCGCGGGGTGGATCATTCTGCCCGGCATCGGGATCGCATCGCGCTCAAGGACTGCGCGGTCGAGATCGACACCCGCCAGGCCCCACAGGCCGCGAACCGAGAGCGCGAGGTTGATGGACCGGCCGCCGATGTAGCCCCTGGCGCGCGGGTCGGGACGACGCTCGTAGACACTGACGCGCCAGCCGCGCCGGGCGAAGTAGACCGCGGCGAGCGAGCCGACCAGACCGGCGCCGATGATGAGCACACGCTTGGACAAGGCGAGGGTCCTTTCAGGCGGGGCCGGGCGGGGACGCGGAGGCCGAGGTGGGCGCCACTTCGGGATCGTCGATGAAGTTCAGGCCGATGTCCTCGATCGCGCCGGCGAGGGGGTATCGCGGGATGGCGTTGAACGCCTCGCGCATCGGGCCGGATTGCGGCACGCCGGAGCACGCGATGAGATCGCACCCGGGCTGCTCGAACCGCCTGAGGATCGGGCCGAGGCGGTCGATGACCTCGCCAGCGGGGGTCCACGCGGCCTTGGCGTTGGGGTCGTTCATGCTCTTGGCCTCGATGAGCAGGAAGACCTCCGCCTGGGGGAAGACCGCCGGGAAGCCGTTGGCCCAGTCGGTCATGAGGACGACTTCGCCCGAGCTGGCCACACGGATGATGCGCGATGAAGGAACAATCGCCGAGTTGCCAACGGCCTTCTGAATACCCGAGCGCATGCGCTGGAACCGCCAGAAGTACATCGAGCGATCCGGATCAAGAAACGGTGGCCGATTGCCGGTGAGCTTCTGCGCGGAGGCGATCGCAAAGCGGTTGCCCGCCATCCACTGCTCGATCATCAGGTTCATCGTCGGCGGTTCGGTCTTGACGACATTCACCGGCTGGCCCGACCGTGGTGGGATGCGCGGATCGGGCATGAGCAGGCCGAGTCGGCCCGCGACTGCGCCGGCCGCGGCGAGGGACTCGATGCCGACGAAGCGGGGGCGGATGTAGTTGACATTCACGGAGAGCCCGCTGAACGGGGCACCTCCGCCGGAGGCGTCGATGCCTGCGTGGATGTCCGCCGCGGCGGGGTTGAAGTCGAACCGGCACGTCACACCCGTCTCGGCTCCCTTGTACTGCCAGATCGGCGTTCCGGCGGGCGATTGCGCGGCGGTTGCTTGGGATGCGAGGATCTGCGAGATGGCCTGGCCGACCTGCTCCCGGGTTGGCGGCTGGGACCCGGGCGCGCAGTAGAAGTGAAGGTCAAAGCTCATGATCTGTCCCCGATCGGGTGGCGTGCCGGGCTGGATGCAAGCTCGTGGAGGATCGCCGTGAACCTCCATGCATCGTGGAAGGAGTTGTACAGCGGCACAGGCGCAGCGCGGACGACATCGGGCTCGCGGAAATCGCAGACAACGCCCATGGAGAGGAGCTGCGCGAGGATGTCGCGGCCGCGGCCGGGAACGCGGATCGAGAGCTGGCACCCGCGGGCATGGGGCTCGCGCGGCGTGAGGACCTCGACCGGCGCGGAATCGCCGACGGCGTTGACCGTGCCGTTCTCGCTCGCGCTGCTGCGTGTGCGTGGCGCGAGCAGCAGCTTCTCCAGATAGCCCGTCAGCTTGATCGACTTTTCACGAAGCGCGGGAAGCGTGGCGCGATCAAACACACCGAGCGAGGCACGCACCGCGGCGAGCGAGAGGATCGGCGGGTTGGACAGGCTCCACGCATCGGCGCGCGCGACGGGCACGAACTCCGGGCCCATCTTGAACCGCGTGGAAGGATCGTTGCCCCACCACCCGGCGAATCGCGGCAGCGTGCGATCGGTCAGATGGCGTTCATGCACAAACGCGCCGGCCACGGAGCCGGGGCCGGAGTTGAGGTACTTGTAGCTGCACCACGCGGCGAAGTCGGCGTTCCAGTCGTGCAGCGAGAGCGGGATGTTTCCCGCGGCGTGGGCGAGGTCCCAGCCGACGGTGATGCCGCGGGACTGCGCATGCGCGGTGATCTTCGCCATGTCGAAGACTTGGCCGGTGCGGTAGTTGACACCGCCCATGAGGAAAAGCGCGGCGGACTTGGCGTGCGCATCGATCGATGCGAGGATCTCGTCGGTCGCAAACAGACCGGTGCGGTCGTCCTTGGCCGCGAGGCGCACGACCGCGCTGCGGGCATCAAAGCCGGCGTGCCGCGAGTGGAAGTCGGCCTGGGTCTGGATGGCGTAGGAGTCCGACGGGAACGCGGAGTCCTCCATGATGATCTTGTATCGCTCGCGCGTCGGGCGGTAGAACGAGACCATCAGCAGGTGCAGGTTGGTGGTCAGCGAGTTCATCGCGACGACTTCGGTTTCCTTGGCGCCGATGAGCCGGGAAAGCGGGCCGCGGAGTTCTTCGTGCGCCGGGTACCACGGGTGCTTCGCATGAAAGTGCCCCTCGACGCCGAGCCGTGCCCAGTCGTCGAGTTCCTGCAGGAGCGCATCGCGGGTTGACCTGGGCTGGAGGCCGAGGGAGTTGCCGGTCAGGTAGATCGCGGGCTGGTCATCGGGGACAGCGAGCGGCGAGGCCGCGTGCGCGGTCGCGGATGCGCTGCGCAGGTCGCTGGCGAGGGGCAGGTGAAACTCGGAGCGGAACGCGCGGAGCGGGTCCGCGGCATCAAGCTCGCGGGCGAAGGCCTCATCGGTTCTGAAGGCGTCGGGCATGGGGCATTGTTGGCGGCGGATCCGTGGCACGGGCATCCTGCCCGTGCAAAGACTGAATCCACTACGGAATGCGTGTGCTACAGCCGCAGAAACTCCGCCGCGGTCTTCCAGAGCAGTTGCTCGCGGATGGCCTCGGGGATGCCGCGGATTGATTCGATAAGCTTGCCGGGATGGTCCTCGCCGAGCGGGAACGGGTAGTCGCTGCCGAGGGCAACGCGCTCGGCCCCGAGCAGTCCGGTGATCATGCCGAGCGCGCCCGCATCGTGCACGAGTGAATCCACGTAGAAACTCGCGGGCTTCATGAGGCCCTGCGCGGGGTCGGCGAGTCGCATCGCGTGCTCGCGCGGATTGGTCTTTGTGTCGATTGCACAAAGATCCGGCCGCGCCTCGAACCCATGTTCCAGCCGACCGATCGTGCCGGGAAAGCTGCCGCCGCCGTGGGCGAAGCAGATCCGCAGTCGCGGCAGCTTCTCCAGCAATCCCGAGAACAGCACCGAGGCGACGGCCATTCCTGTTTCGGCGGGCATGCCGACGAGCCACGCCATCCAGTACTTCGCGTAACGCGGGTGCGCTTCGGGCGGTAACGGCGGCGGACCGTCGTCGGTCGGTCGCTGCCCAAAGGTCGCGCCGAGCATGTCCCACGGGTGAACGAAGACCGCGGCGTCGAGCCGCTCGGCGGCTTGGAAAAACGGAAACAGCGCGGGCTCGCCGATGTTGAGGCCGTTGACGTTGGTGCCGATCTGCACGCCGCGGAGCCCGAGGCCGCCCAGCGCGGTCGGCGTCATGCACCGTTCAAGCTCGCGGGTCGCCAGATCAACATCCTGCAGCGGAACGGTGGCGAGGCCTTCGAAGGGGCGGAACTGTGCTGGCGCAGTCTTAGCGACGGCAGGCGGGACGCCTGCCCCACCAGATACAACAGACGCGATGTGATCATTCAGGAGCCGCGACAGATCCATCGCGTCCCGCGGCCGGGCCCAGTAGGAAAACATCACCGGCACGGTGCTCAGCACCTGCGTGGTGACGCCGGTGCGGTCCATATCCGCAAGCCTCGCGGCGGGGTCCCAACAGTTGGCCTGCACCTCGCGGAAGAACTTGGGCGGCTTGCTGCCGTCAACGCTGCACGTCTGGCACATGCGGGCACAGCCGGGTCCGTGATGATCCAGCGCGATCCAACCGGAGTAGCCTGATCTCTTCGTCCAGTCGGGCCACTTCTCGGGCAGGATGTGGGTGTGCAGGTCGATCTTCACGCTGGGAAGTCTAAGCGGAGCAGGACGCGCTCGCGTTCAGGTCGGGCAGAGCGTCAGTTCCAGCTCGATCTCATCGTGCAGCGGGATTCCGTTGAGTCCGATCACCGGGATCGCCGGCTCGCGCTGGCGGTACCGGTCGATCATCCCCGGGTACACCGCGATGATCCGCCAACCCCGCTTCTGATAGAGCGCCAGCGCCCGGAGGTTGTCGTTTGAAGTTGTCAGTCGGAGCCGCCTTGCGCCGCGTTTCGCTGCCGCGACCGCCGCGGCCTCCAGCAGCAGGCTCGCGACGCCCTTCCCCTCGACGGTCGCGCTCAGCGTCACGACCTCGCACTCGCCGGGGTCGAACGCGAGCGTGATGTGCCCGACCTGCTGCCCATCGAGCCAGGCGATGAACGCGGGAAGCTCATCGGCGCGATACTCCCGATCGACCGACCAGATGGTCGTGCTGCACCAGTTGCGAACAAGCTCCGCGCACACGAACGCCTGATCGGCATCCGTCTTGGGCCTGATCTCGATCGGTTCCTGCATCACGGTCTACTTGCTTCCGGTCGCCGCGCTGCGCTGGAACCGCACCAACGGGTCGGCCCGGCCCTCCGCGGGCATAAGCGACAGCACGTTGTCCTTCAGCATGAACCGCCGCGGCTCGGAGAGCGCCATCGTCAGCTTCGCCTCGATGCTCATCAACTCCGGCGGCCCGGCCATGCGGGTCATGGCGATCGGCCCGAGCGCGAACCTGCTCCGTGTCAGCTCCTGCGTGACCAGTTCGGAGCCGAACTGGTTCACACCGCTGAACCCGCCCACGCTGCCATCGGGCTTGATCGTCAGGCTCGGTCGCCTCGCGGCCGAGTCGTGCAACTGCTCGGCAATCGGCCGCTCGCCAAGCTCAAAGACTGTCCACTCGCCCGCCAGCGTGCTGATGCCCTCGGCCGCCGATTGGAACGATGTCACCTCGCGCCCGGGCTCGCCCTTGCCTCCTGATGCGCACCCGCCCGCGGCCATGGCCGCGAAGACCAACAACGGGACAACCAGACCGGGCATGCGCATGATCGAACTCCTTGCGTAGAGCCCGATTCTACCTCCTGCCGCTCGCAGTGCGGCGGGCCTTCTTCTTGCCCGGGGCCTTCTCGCCCCCGGCAGCCCGGACCTTGCCCTTCTCGATCGCGATCGTCCCCGCACGCTGGATGACATACCCGCACGCCTTGCATGTTCGGCGCGATGCCGGGCCGCCCCAGAACTTGTTCATCACGATCGCCAGGTCCTTGTCGATCTTCTTGAGCCGGAATCGGGCGTCGTACACCAGGTGGTCACACTTCGGGCAATACCACTGCAGGCCGTCGTTCTGTCCCTTTGGCCGCGGAAACTCGACGATCAGGCCGACCGTCCCCGCGGGTCGCTGGGGACGATGCGGGACCCATCGCGGGAGCAGAAAGATCTCACCCTCTCGGACGATGACATCGTGCGGCTTCGCGCCGTCCAGCGGTCGCACCCGCACAGCGATATCACCCTTGAGCTGGTAGAACAACTCCTCGGTCGGGTTCACGTGGTAGTCGTTGCGGGTGTTCGGGCCGCCGGACACGAAGATGATCACATCATCCGACTCGGCGAAGAACTGCTTGTTGCTCACCGGCGGCTTCAGGTGCTTCTGGTTCTTTTTGATCCAGTCCTGCAGGTTGAACTTGGCAAGACGAAAGGCGGGGGCAGCGGGCATGCGGGTGCTCCTTCTTGGGCGCAGTCAGCCGCGCCGGTCGTATTCAGGATACAGGAGTCGCTTGCTCGCCGCAACACGGGAACCGGCAGGCATGGTCGATCCGGCCGGGCAAAGCGTTCACCGGCGTGCCACGATGCGCCGCTTCGCAGGGGCCTTCGCACCGCTCTTCGCGGCCTTGGCGCCGGAGACGGCCGCGCCTCGCGCCATCCGCAGCGCGGGCGGACGCGGCGAGGAGTTCAGATCGCCCTTGGTCGGCGGCTGCACCACACTCCCGCACTTGCGGCAGGTGCGCAGCGTCGCATCGTCCCAGAAGCGATCGAAGATGTCCTCAAGCTCATCCTGCGCATCGTCGAGGCTGAAACCCTCTTCGTACACCGAGTGATTGCACCGATCGCAGTAGAACCGGAGCGTGTCATCCTCCGTGCCCTTGCGCCGGCGCTCAAAGACCAGTCCGATCGAGCCCTCCGGACGCTGGGGGGAGTGCGGCACGTTCGCCGGGAGCGCGAACAACTCGCCCGCACCGACGGACACTTCATGCACAACGCCGTCGCTGTCGCGAATCCAGAGCGCCAGTTCGCCCTCGAGCTGAAAGAACAGCTCCTCGTGCGGGCTGACGTGGTAGTCCTTCCGCCAGCACGGCCCGCTCACCACCGACACGACGAAGTCGTTCGCGCTGTCGATGACTCGCCCCTCGCCGAACGGCGGTTTGCAGTGCCGACGATTCTCCGTCAGCCAGGTCTTGATGTTCAGCG
This sequence comes from Planctomycetota bacterium, assembly GCA_023432465.1. Classification (GTDB taxonomy): domain Bacteria; phylum Planctomycetota; class Phycisphaerae; order Phycisphaerales; family UBA1924; genus JAHBXL01. The sequence goes on from JAEYUO010000062.1 coordinate 48,193, forward strand.
GCAATCCCAACGTGGCCGGCATGGCTGGCCTCCAGAAACGGCCCGCCCCCAATGGTGTTCGCAGCGCGGAGCTGACCTTCAATGCTACGGCCCTCGGCACCAGACGTGAACACACGGCGAACCGCGTACAAACATCCGCGCACCTCTCACCACACTCGCGGCCGCGGATGTGCAACGATCTGGGGCCATGACTACCCACGCGAACCCCACGATGAACCCCCATCCCCGCGCCCGTGTCGCGCTGGAAACGACCCTGCTGCTGCACGGAGTGCCGCGGCCGGATGCCCGTCCGCTGGCCGTCCGTCTGTCAAAGGTCATCCATGACCAGGGGGCAATCCCTATGACTGTGGGGGTGCTCCGCGGCAAGCCCGTCGTCGGCTTGAGCGATGCCCAACTCGATGAGCTGCTCGCCGCGCCGGCCGAACAGGTCCGCAAGGTCAACACCTCGAACCTCGGGATCTGCATGTCGCGCCGCCAGCACGGCGCAACCACGGTGAGCACGACGATGGAACTCGCCGCCGCGGCGGGCGTGAGTGTCTTTGCGACGGGCGGCATCGGCGGGGTGCACTTTGCTGAAGCTTCCGGTTCTGGTTCCTCCGCGCCCTCCGCGCTGGATGTCTCCTCCGACCTGCACGCGTTCACGCGCTTCCCCGTCGCGGTGATCGCCTCCGGGGTGAAGTCCATCCTCGATGTCGCGGGCACGCGCGAAGTGCTTGAGACGCTCGGCGTGCCGGTCGTCGGCTTTCGCACCGATGACTTCCCCGCGTTCTACCTGCGCAGGTCCGATGGACCGCGTGTCGCGCCGCTCGATGCCCGCTTTGACGATGTGGCGGAGCTTGCCGCGTATGTGCGGCACGAGCTCGCGCGGAGCCGCCGCGGCGTGCTGATCTGCAACCCCATCCCGCCGGAGCATGAACTGCGTGCATCTGACTGGCAGCAGTGGCTGGGTGCAGCGCGAGCAGAGGTCGCCCGCTCCGGCGCACAAGGGCGCGATGTCACGCCGAGGCTGCTCGGTGCGTTGCACAAGGTCTCGGGCGGCGCGACGCTGCGCGCCAACATCGCGCTGGTTGAATCCAATGCGACACTTGCAGGCAAACTCGCGCGGGCGATGGCGGAGTGATCCAAGAACAGATTGGCCACGGATCGACACGGATGAAGACGGATTCAATCCGTGTTCATCTGTGGCCTGCCTTCTTCCCCAACCACTTGGCCAGCCGTTCCGCAGTCCACGTGTTGACGCACTGCTCGGCCGGAAGCCAGCCGCGGCGGGCGGTGGCGACGCCGAACCGCAGGTTGTCGAAGTCCTCCGCCGCATGCACATCGCAGTCGATGGCGATCAGGCATCCCGCATCCACCGAGGCACGAACGTGCGTATCTCGTAGGTCCAGCCGCATCCAGTGCGCGTTGATCTCCAGCGCCACATCGTGCGCCTTCGCCGCGGCGATGATCTTCGCCATATCCGGGCTCAGCCCTGCACGGCGGTTGATGAGCCGCCCCGTCGGATGTCCGACGATGTGCACCCTCCCGCTCTCGATCGCGCGGATGAGCCGCTTGGTCGCGACCTCCGGCTCCTGGCTGAGCGCGCTGTGCGGCGATCCGACCACCACATCCAGCAGCGCGAGCGTCTCGGCATCATAATCGAGCGAACCGTCCGCCAGGATGTCCACTTCGCTGCCGGCGAGGATGTGGATGCCCTTGACCTTCTTTCGTGCCGCGTGGATCGCCGCGACGTGCTCGCGGAGTCGCTCGGGCGAGAGTCCGCCGGCGATGACGCTCGACTTGGAGTGATCGGTAACGGCGATGGTGTGGAACCCGCGGCCCTTGGCGTCGCTCGCCAGCTCCTCGATGCTCAGCCGACCGTCCGATGCGGTCGTGTGCGCGTGCAGTTCGGCCTTGATGTCGGCGAGTTCGATCAGGTCTTCCACCGGCGCGGCGGCATGCTTCGCGGCCTTGGTCTTCGCGCCTGCAAAGGCCATCTCCGCCCGGTCAAGCTCGCCACGATCCTCGCGCAGCTCCGGCGGCACATACGCAAGCTTGAGCGCGTGGAAGATCTCCTCTTCCGTCTCTCCGGCGACAGGCTTGATGCCGCGCTGCTGCGGCGGGGTCTTCTCATCATCCTCCGGGAACAGGCCGTACTCATTGAGCGTGAGACCCATCTTCAGCGAACGCTCGCGCAGACGGATGTTGAACTCCTTGGAGCCCGTGAAGTACATCAGCGCTGCGCCCCACGAATCGGTCGGCACCACACGCAGATCGACCTGCACCGAGGGACCAATGTCGGCTTCTCCCGATTTGCCCTCGACCATGAAACGACCGGACTCGTGTGCGATGCGGGCTCGCACCGAGGATTTCTTGTCGCCCGCGGTGATGATCTGCGACACTCCCGGCAATGTGCGGAAAGCCTCTCCGACGCGGGGCCCCGCGGCGGCCGCCGCCGCCCCCACGCTGTGGG
>JAEYUO010000074.1 GCA_023432465.1 Planctomycetota bacterium
GGATCGAGCCGCCCGTATCCGACCCGAGCGCCGCTGGCACAACCCCCGCCGCGACCGCCGCGGCGGACCCGCCCGACGATCCGCCCGGCACGCGGGATGGGTCCCACGGATTCCGCGTCGGCCCGAACGCTGAGTTCTCGCACGAAGAGCCCATGCCGAACTCGTCCATGTTCGTCTTACCGATGACGACCGCGCCGGCGTCGAGGAGCTTCTTGGCCGCGGTCGCGCTGTAGGGCGAGCGGTAGTTCTCCAGGATGCGCGAGGCGCAAGTGGTCTTGCCCCACTCCAGGCAGATGTTGTCCTTCAGCGCGATCGGCACGCCCGCGAGCGGGCCGAGGTGTCCGTGCTTCGCCAGCCGCGCATCAACCCCCCGCGCCTGCGCGATCGCTTCCTGTTCAAACACCTCAAGAAACGCGTGCAGCTCCGGCTCCGTCGCCGCGGCACGATCGAGCGATGCCCGCGCGACTTCCTCCGCGCTGACCTGCTTGGCCGCGATCGCGCCGGCGAGTTCTGTGACGGTCATATCAAGTGGCGTTGGGGGCACGGGGCAAGAATAGCAGGGTTCATCAGAGCCCCGAGCGCAAGCGAGTGGGTGGTGACGGCGATGCGAGAAGGCTGGCTCGATCGCTCAAGAGCATCACACGCTGCTCCATCTGCTTCACGCATGGTTCTGGCACGACTTCGTTTGCTTCGAAGCCGCGTTCTGCACTCCCGTGCGACCCAGTGCGCTTCCGCGTTTCCATCCCCGCCTTCCTCTGCGCCACTCCGCGCTCTCCGCGGGCTCTGCGTTCAATCCGGTTCTTTCGTGGCCCTCACTGTTTCAACTGCACCCGCACCGCGCCGTCATCGTTCTGTGTCGCCTCGAAGAATGTCACGCCCGGCGGCAGGTCCATCGTGAATGGCGCGGACGTGTTCGGCATCGAATCGATCGACACGAACACCGAGCCCGCCTTGTCGGATGCACGCACCGGCCCGATGAAGCTCCGGTCGCCGGGCCCCAGTCGCTTGTTCGCCGCAACGACCGACTTCTCGCCGATCCCGTGCGCACGCGTCACGAGCTGCACGAACACCGGGTTGGGCGTCCGGTTCGTGATGTCCGCGGCGTAATCCGCCTGACATCCCACCAGCCCGCCCAGCATCGCCGCGGCGGCTCCGATCGCCAGAACACCCTTCCTCCATCCGCGTCGCTGCTGGCTCGCCATCATGACCCGCTCCATTCGTTGTTAGTGTCGCCTTACATGATACCACCGAGGCCACCTGTGCGTTGCGGCCCGGCCGCGGCCCTTTGCGCCGTCTTTGCACGCGCATTCAGCAACCTTCTCCGGGGCCTTCCCTACGATCCGCCCGTGTACGAGATCACCATCGAAGATGAGTTCTGCGCTGCCCATGCGATCGTGATCCGCGGCGAGCGCGAGCCTGTCCATGGCCACAACTGGAAAGTCAGTGTCACCGTCGCGGGCGAGGGCTTGGATCGGGATGGTCTGCTCCTGGACTTCCACGCTCTCGAAAAGACGGTGCGCGAGATTCTGAGCCCGTTCCGCAACAACGACCTGAACGCCACCCCCCCGTTCGACCGTATCAACCCGACGGCCGAGCTTGTCGCCAAGCACATCGCGGATCGGGTAAACGAATGGTTGACACCCCAATATAAGGGGTGTCTGCGCGCTAACGCGGTGCGCGTGACCGAGGCGCCCGGCTGCAGCGTCGTCTACAGGCCCTGACCTGCCCCGATGGGACGGCCGATAGATCAGTGTGTCCGGCACCCGGCCGGACGGAGGAACAGCAGAAACGTGAGCGTCGTCGATCGAACATCCAGCGGCAGGCCCGAGAGTGGGGGGGGCGGGGGGGGTGGGGAGGCCGGCCTGAGGCTCTCGGACAAGCCCGCCGAGTCGGCGGGGGGGATCGCTGCGCTGACCTCGCAGCTCCCGCTGCGGCCGGATGTGTTCGAGGGTTCGACGTACCTGAACCGGGATCTGTCCTGGCTGGAGTTCAACCGGCGCGTGCTGAACCTCGCGCTGGATGAGCGGACCCCCCTGCTCGAGCGGGTGCGGTTCCTGGCGATCTTCTCTTCCAACCTCGATGAGTTTGTGATGAAGCGGGTCGGGCTGCTGACGCGGCGGATCCGGCTTGGCGTGGGCGCGCCCGATCAGGACGGCGTGCCCGCGGCCGTGCTGCTCGCGGCGATGCGCAAGACCATCCGCGAGATGCAGGCGACGCAGACCGAGTGCTACGAGCGGACGATCCGGCCTGCGCTGGAGGCCGAGGGCATCGCGATCGTCGATTACGACACGCTGCCGAAGGAAGACCGGCGGATGCTCCGGCAGTGGTACCGCAAGAATGTCTTCCCGGTCCTGACGCCGCTGTCGGTCGATCCGGGGCATCGATTCCCGTTCATCTCCAACCTGTCGCGGAACCTGGGCGTGCTTCTGGCCGAGCCGGGCGCGAGCGCCGACACCGAGCCGCTGTTTGCGCGGGTCAAGGTCCCCAGCGTGCTGCCGCAGTGGATCCGGATCCCCGATGCGGCGGATGAGGGTCTTTCGCTCCGTACGAACCCCAGCGCGGGTGGCGGCCGCGGGCGGTATGTGTCGCTGCGCGACATCATCCACAACAACCTCGATGACCTCTTCCCGGGGATGAAGCTGGTGGAGGTGGTGGCGTTCCGCGTGACGCGCGACTCGGAGAGCGCGGTTGAGGAAGAGGATGCGGAGAACCTGCTCGAGCAGGTGGAGGAGACGCTGAAGAAGCGCCGCTTCGCAGCGCCGGTGCGCGTGGAGATCGGGCCGAGCCCCTCGCCGCAGATCGTCGAGCAGCTCGCCGGTGAGTTGAAGATCGATCCGTCAAACTTCGATGAGCGGCCGGGTTTGCTGGACTACACCACGCTGACGGAGATCGCCGACCTCGAACGGCCGGACCTGAAGTGGCGGCGCTGGCAGGGCGTTGTGCCCTCGCGATTGGCCGAGTCTTCCGGGGACATCTTCAGCGTGATCCGGCATGGCGATGTGCTGGTGCACCACCCGTTTGATTCGTTCCAGGCGTCGGCGGAGCGGTTCATTCTGGAGGCGTCGCGCGACCCGGATGTGCTGGCGATCAAGCAGACGATCTATCGCACGAGCAAGGATTCGCCGTTCGTTGCGTCGCTGGTACGGGCCGCGGAAGCCGGCAAGCAGGTCGCGGTGCTGATCGAGCTTCGGGCGCGGTTTGATGAGCAGTCCAACGTGCGGCTGGCGAGGATCCTGGAGAAGGCGGGCGCGCACGTCGCGTACGGCGTGATCGGCTACAAGACGCACTGCAAGGCCGCGCTGGTCGTGCGGCGCGAGCAGGACGGTCTGCGGTCCTACACGCACCTGGGCACGGGCAACTACCACCCGCGCACCGCGCAGCTGTACACCGACCTCGGTCTATTCACGTGCGATCCGGCGATCGCTGAAGATGTGGCGGAGCTGTTCAACTTCCTCACGGGACGATCGCGACTGGATACGTATGAGACGCTGCTCGTCGCGCCGCTGAACATGAAGCGGCGGTTCATCGAGATGATCTCGCGCGAGGCGGAGCTGGCACGCATGCACGCCGCGGGGCGGTCCCCCGTGGGCGGGCGGATCATCGCGAAGATGAACTCGTTCGCGGATACGGAAGTGGCCGCCGCGCTCTATGAAGCATCGTGCGCGGGGGCGAAGATCACGCTGTATGTCCGCGGCTTCTGCTGCCTGCGCCCCGGCGTGCCGGGTTTGTCAGAGAACATCCGCGTCGTGAGCGTCGTGGGCCGGTTCCTTGAGCACTCGCGCATCTTCCACTTCGGCGCGGGGCACGAGGATCCGCTCGATGGCGAGTGGTACATCGCCAGCGCGGACTGGATGTATCGCAATCTGAACAACCGCGTGGAATCGGCCGCGCCCGTGCAGACACGCGCGGCCCGCGCGAAGCTGGCCCGGATTCTGGAGATCATGTCGCGCGATCGACGCGGCGCATCGGAGCTTCTGCCCGATGGCAGCTACATCGCGCTGCGTCCGCCGACGGATGCGGCGGAGGATTCGCCGGAGATCCTGGGGACGTTCGAGTCTCTCATGCGCGAAGCGCGGCACTGAGGCGCGTGCGGCCGGAGCGCCCGGGCCGTCCTCAGGGCGGTTCGATCTACAGTGCGCCCTTGAGTTGCGTGCTGGGCTTGAAGCCGCAGGTCATCGAAGCCTGGATCTGGATCGGGGCCTTGGTGATGGGGTTGATCCCCGTGCGGGCCGACCGCTTGCGCTTCTGGAAGGTGCCGAAGCCGACCAACGAGACCTTCTCGTCGGTTTTCAGCCCGGAGGTGATGCACTCGAGCACCGCATCAACCGCCCGGGCCGCATCCGCCTTGCTCGTCTTGAGTTCGGTGGCCACGGCGTCGATCAGTTCGCCCTTATTCATCTGTGCTCCTTTCGGCCGGGGCCGGTTGGGGAGGGTTGTTGCGGGATGGCGAGGACGCCTCCGTGGAGTCCGGGCCGGAAACCGCCTGAAACCAGCCTATCACGATCATTTCTCGTGTCAATGCGGCGGCGGGCCGGGGAGAGGGCATAATTAGCGCGATGACGGACACCCCGACCAAGCCCGTGGCCAGCCCGCAGACGGCCGGCAAGCCCGAGACGAAGCAGCCGTGGCTGTGGAACGTCGTGCTGCTCAATGATGAGGAGCACACGTACGACTACGTCATTCTCATGGTCCAGCAGCTCTTCCGGCACCCGCTGAACAAGGCGTTCCAGGTCGCGGAGCGTGTCGACAAGGACGGCCGCGCGATCTGCCTGACCACGCACAAGGAGCACGCCGAGCTCAAACGCGATCAGATCCACGCGTTCGGCCGCGATGAGCGGATCATGGCGTGCAAGGGGTCGATGAGCGCGATCATCGAGCCGGCGGAGTGCGGCGGGGACGATGATGAGGACAACTCGAAGGCGGATTGATCGGGAAGATCAGTTCCCCGGGAGCCGCACGCGATAGACGCGGTAGGGCTCGACGGGCCACTGACCATCCAGGCTGAACATGGGCGTGCGGTGGATCTGGCTGGTTGTGAAGTACAGCCATCGGCCGGGGGCGGCGCGTGCATCTTGCGGCACGGGCCCGGCGGGGCCGATCGCCAGAGAGTCGGGCCAACTGATGCGTGGGTCGCGGGCGAGGGTGAGGAGGTTGCCGCGCGGGTCGCGCCGGACGATGGCATCGTGCTCCAGGGCGGTGAAGTAGATGTTGCCGAGACGGTCGGCCTCCATGCCGTCGGTGACGACGCTCTTGCCGAGACTCTGCACCGAATCCTCCAGTTGCCACTCACTGGTGTAAGGGGAGGTGAGCAGCCGGGTGCTGATGCGGAAGAGACGGTTGTCGGTGAGGGACTGCCAGTAGAGCCAGTTGTTGCGGGAGTCGAGTGCGAGGCCGTCGGAGTGCACGCGTGGCGGCTGGCCGCTCCCGCCCAGGCGCAGCTCGCGGCCCTCGATGATGGGCACGAAGTCCTGCTGCGCCTGGGTGGACTCGTGGTTGGCGAGCACACGCCGCGATGAGCCGGTCGAGAGATCAACGACGACGATCGCGCCTAGACCGGAATCGGTGATGAAGGCGTGGTTGGTCGTCGTATCGACCCGCACATCGTTCAGGTAGCTGCGTTCGGGGGCGATATCGGAATCGAAGCGGATGATGCGGGCGACCGTGTTGGAGGCAAGGTCGATCTCGATGAGCTTGGGCCCGCCGCCGGCGTGGCGCAGGACCATGTCGAGCTTGGGCGCGGCGGGGTCGAGCACCCAGAGGCGGTCGCGGTCATCGATGTGCACGCTCTGCACGCAGACGAAGACATCGCCCATGGGCGGGTTGAAGAGGTCGTCGTTGAACTGGTTCCACGCGGCATCCGGAAACGGGATCAACGAGCCGTCGGCCAGCAGCTCGCCGACGGCCATCTCGTAGCGTCCGCCCCAGCGAGGGAAGTTGACGAACACGCGGCCGCGGGAGGAGACGGCGACGCCCGTGACCTGCTGCTCCGGGAGCACGGCGACCTCGACGAGCTCAGCGCGGATGGGCGCGGGGACATCGAAGCCGGTGCAGGTCCTGGGGGAGCAGGCGGGGAGGAGGGCGGCGGCGGTCGCGAAACCGAGGCAGGCCGCGACGAATCGGTTGATGCGCATGGAAGATGGTACGGATGGGATCGGCACATCGAACCAGCGGGAGCTAACCTGTTCAGGCGTGCCTGAAGAGACCTTCCATTTCCGCCAGCGGCACCGGCTGAGCCATGCCCGGGAGTTCGCCGCGGCGTTTGAGGCGAAGGTCCGCAAGACCCGGGGGCCGATCACGATCTTCACGCTTCCCAATGAGCTGGGGCACTGCCGGCTGGGGCTGTCGGTGGGGTCGCGCGTGGGGAACGCGGTGATGCGGAACCGGATCAAGCGGCTGCTTCGCGAGGCATTCCGGCTGGAGCAGCACGAACTGGCGGCGATCGGCGGTTACGACCTGGTCGTCTCAGTGCGTCCCCACGCTGGCGGGCGAACATTGCCGCTGCCGCAGTACCGGAAGATGATGGTCGAGCTGGTGCGCGAGGCCGATGCGGAATGGGGGAGGCGAAGGCGCCGGCTTGCGGCCCCCGAGGCGAACGGGTGATGTGCGAGGTCGAGCAATCTCAGGCAGCCGGACCGGCAGAGCCAGCCGCGGCGCAGCCCGAGCCCCGCGCGCACTGGTCAGCCTGGCCGTTCATCGCCCTGATCTGGGTGTATCGCTTCACGCTCGGGCCACTGATAGGTGGTCAGTGCCGGTTCTGGCCGACGTGCAGCGAGTACGGCTTGGAGGCGTACCGCCTGCACGGCCCTATTCGGGGGACATTCCTGACTGCTCGGCGGGTTCTTCGCTGCCATCCTTGGGGGGGACACGGGGTTGATCCGGTTCCGACGCCTGTTGCAAAGGAAAGCAGGCCTAAGTGAGCGTATACTAGCAAGTCAGGCCCTCATTCGTGCCGATAGCGGGCCTTTTCGGGCGGTGGGCACCACTTTCGAGGGCGCGAGCAATGGGGCGATTGCCGGCAGCCAAACGGCGCGAGCAGTTGCTGGATACCGCGGCGAAGCTGTTCGCCGTCCACGGCTACGCCGGCGCCACGACGAGCCAGATCGCCCGCGCGGCGGGTGTGACCGAGCCGATCATCTATCGCCACTTCCCGTCGAAGCGGGATTTGTTCATCGCGCTGATCGAGCGGACGGGCGAGAGCACGATCCGGCTGTGGGAGCACGAGCTGCGCGACTCGACCGACCCGGCGGACCGGCTGAGGCGGTTGCTGGGCGCGAACCCCATGGTCTCGAACAAGGGCCGCGGCATCTATCGCGTGATCGTTCAGGCGATGACGGAGGCGGAGGATCCCAAAGTTCAGGAAGCGCTGGTGGAGCACATCGCGCGGCTGCATGAGTTTGTGGTTGCGGAGGTGCAGCGAGCGCAGGATTCGGGGAAGGTGAGCAAGCGGTTCACTCCGGAACTGACGGCGTGGGCGCTGATTCATCTGGGGCTGGGCTACGGCGTGCTGAGCGCGATGGGCGTGACCAAGCACGGCATCGATGAGTCGGGCATGGGTATCCGCGATTTGCTGGGCGAGCTGATGTTCGGGCCGCGGAATCATGGGTGAGGGAGAGGGGACCGAGTCCCGAGTCCTGGGTCCTAAGTCCTGAGTCTTGGGCACTACGCAACCGCGCATGAACTTCAAACGACAACGACCGAGCGCGTGCGTGCTCGGTCGTCATCCAGGCCCTTGTCTGCGGGCTGTACTTGGCTGCGAGACCTGATCAGAATCTCCGCGGGCCGCCGGGTCCGCGGTGCGGCATCATGGGGCCGGGGCCGAATCCGTTGCGAGGACCGAACTGGCCCCGCTGCTGGAATCGTTCACGGGCGAACGGGGGCGGACCACCTGCGCCGGGGCCGAATCCGCCGCGAGGACCCTGGAACTGCTGGGGGCCGCGCGGGCCTTGGGGCCCGCCGCGGAACTGATCGCCGCGCTGTGGGCCTCGCTGGCCGCGAGGACCCTGGAACTGCTGGGGGCCGCGTGGGCCTTGGGGGCCGCCGCGGAACTGATCGGCGCCTCGTGGGCCTTGCTGGCCGCGAGGACCCTGGAACTGCTGGGGGCCACGTGGGCCTTGGGGACCGCCGCGGAACTGATCGCCACCGCGGCGCTGCTCATGCATGCGATCCTTCATGTGCTCGCGGATGCGCTCGCGTGCGAACTCGCGCTGAGCGGGCGGCATCTCGCGGAGTCGGTCCCGCATTTGCTCGCGCATCTGGGGCGGAACTCCGCCGCGGCGGTCTTCACGGCTCTCATCGCGGTCTCTTCCGCGAGGTCCGGATCGCTCATCACGCTCCGGTCGGCGGTCATCGCGCTGCTGCTGCATCAAGCGGTCGCGGATCCGCGCCTTGGCTTCCGCACGCTGCTCGGGCGGAAGATCGCGGAGATGGTTCGTGATGCGTTCACGCATCTCGGGAGGGAGCTTCTCGAAGTTGAAGTCGCCCTCGCGACCGCGACGGTCGTTCCCGGATTGGCTATCACGCTCCGGTTGGCGGTCATCGCGGCGAGGCGGTGCAACTTCGCGCGGGCCGGGGCCACGGTCGTCCCGCGGGGCCGGGCGTGCTTCTCGCCGGTCATCGCGTCGAGGCGCATCTTCGGGCTGGGCAAGGCTGTTGGCGGCGGAAAGGCCGATTGCGGCGGCCGCGGCGATCATGAGGCTGGAAACACGAATCATTGGAAAGCTCCTGTACGTTGTTCACAGGCAGAACGAGCCCGGCGGGTGGCGATTGCACGGAAATGTCGGGACCGGGGCTCCTTGGCTGATGGCGGCGGTGAAGAATCCGCTTATGACGCTCCCTGCGATGACCTGGTTGGCGTATGCCGTTCCGGCCTATGTGCTGTACACGGTGGTGTTCAGGGTCCGGTATGGGAAGTCGGCGGTGGCGGAGCAGTTCCCGCCGCGGAACCTGTATGGATGGGTGGACTTCGCGCTCGCTGCGTGCCTGATCGGGTACTCGGTGTGGGTCGTGTTCGGCGCGCACACGGCGGAGCCGCTGTCGGTGTGGGCGGGGGCGTGCGTCTGGGTGATGGGGTGCGTGCTGCGCATCTGGGCGGTGTGGACGCTGGGTCCGCACTGGCGCATCGGGCAGGATGAAAGCGACGGGACGACGGAGTATGTGAAGACTGGTCCGTACAAGTGGATGGATCATCCGATCAACTGCGCGCTGGTGCTTGTGGCGATCGGCCAGGCGTTGATGACGGGGCTGGATGTGCGGGCGATCTTTCTGCTGGGGTTCAGTGTGGTGTACCTGGTGGTGCAGGCGGGGGCGGAGAGGGCGTTTTGGAAGCGCAGATCAACAGAGCAGAAGATCGGCAGTGCAGCAGATGGAGGGGATTGAGAGGGGGCATTCAAACGGGGGAGCGCCACGATTCGCCAAGCCTCATCGTGGGTGTCGGAGGGGAGCGCCACGATTCGCCACGCCTCATCGTGGGTGTGTGGGCGAGGTCGTGGGGCCGCGCGATCCAGACGGTACCGAACTCCGTATAACCGTATGGGACTGCGCGAAAGTCTCTTCTGGCCGCGCCGGATAACGCCGATAGTGACGCGTTGAAGGTGGGTCGGGGGAGGGTGCGCCGGCCGGTGCGGGAGACCAGCACAGGCCGACTCTGGCCATCGCGGCCATGCTCTCTTTGCGGGGAGCGCGAGCCGCTTGGATCCGAGTTTTCGTGCCGCTCTTGAGGCGGCGCGAGGAGGCTGCGCATGCACCGCGACACCGTTCCAGGTCGTTTGCTTCGCTCACCGGACACGCACGCGGCGGGCGGGGGCGGGGACTTGACATCCCTGATCGAGTCGCGGCTGGATCGGCGGACGTTCCAGCAGCATCATTGGGAGGGCTCGTTTGCGGACTACCTGCAGCTTGCCCAGCAGCGGCCGAGTGTCGCGCGGAATGCGTATCAGCGGCTGTACGACGCGATCCTGTCGTACGGGTTTGAGAAGTACCGCGTGTTCAAGCGGGATTGCGTGCGGTACCACTTCTTCAGCGATCCGATCGACAACGGCGCGGATGCGATTTATGGACTGGACTTCTCGCTGACGCAGCTCGTGGATTTCCTGCGGTCGGCGGCGGAGGGGTATGGCACGGACAAGCGGATCCTGCTGCTGCACGGGCCTGTGGGGAGCAGCAAGAGCACGATTGCGCGGCTGCTGAAGAAGGGGCTGGAGGCGTATTCGCGCACGGATGCGGGCGCGGTGTATTCGTTCAGCTGGCAGCTCGATGAGCATTGCGGCGCGGGCGGGAAGGATCATGAGTTCCCCTGCCCGATGCACGAGGAGCCATTGATGCTGGTGCCGAAGGAGGCACGAGCGGACATCCTGGCGAAGCTGAACTCGGGGTACACGCCACAGTTCCGCGGCGGGCAGTTGCGGCTTTCGGGCGAGCTGTGCCCATTCTGCCGGCGCGTGTATGACGAGCTCATGCGGCACTATGGGGGCGACTGGCGGCAGGCGATGAGCCACGTGAAGGTCCGGCGGATCATCCTGAGCGAGAAGGACCGGATCGGCATCGGGACCTTCCAGCCCAAGGACGAGAAGAACCAGGACTCGACGGAGCTGACGGGCGACATCAACTACCGGAAGATCGCGCAGTTCGGGTCGGACTCGGACCCGCGGGCGTTCAACTTCGATGGCGAACTGAACATCGCCAACCGCGGCATCTGCGAGTTCATCGAGGTGCTGAAGCTGGATGTGGCGTTCCTGTATGACCTGCTGGGCGCGAGTCAGGAGCACCTGATCAAGCCCAAGAAGTTTGCGCAGACGCACATTGATGAGGTGATCCTCGGGCACACGAATGAGCCCGAGTACAAGCGGCTGCAGAACAACGAGATGATGGAGGCGTTCCGCGACCGCACGATCAAGATCGATGTGCCGTACAACATCCGGCTGGATGATGAGATCAAGATCTATCAGAAAGACTTCGGCCCGGAGCGGATCAAGAACATCCACATCGCGCCGCACACGCTGGAAGTCGCGGCGATGTGGGCGGTGCTGACGCGGCTGGAAGCGCCCAAGAAGGCGGGGCTGTCGCTGATGCAGAAGATGAAGCTGTACAACGGCAAGGCGATCCCTGGGTTCACCGAGGACTCGATCAAGGAACTGAAGGAAGAATCGCAGCGGGAGGGGATGAACGGGATCTCGCCCAGGTATGTGCAGGACAAGGTGTCCAACGCGCTGGTGTCGCGGCAGGCGGTCGATGAGAAGTGCATCAACCCGTTCATGGTGATGAACGAGCTTGAGAGCGGGCTGTCGCACCACTCGCTGATCGCGGATGAGGACATCCGCAAACAGTACCGCGAGATCCTGTCGATGGTGAAGGAGGAGTACGAGGACATCATCAAGGCCGAGGTGCAGCGTGCGATCTCGGCGGATGAAGAAGCGATCAAGCGGCTCAACCAGAACTACATCGAGAACGTGCGGGCGTACACGCAGCGGGAGAAGGTGCTCAACAAGTACACCGGCAAGTATGATGAGCCTGATGAGCGGCTGATGCGGTCGATCGAGGAGAAGATCGACATCCCCGATGCGCGCAAGGACGATTTCCGCCAGGAGATCATGAACTACATCGGTGCGCTCGCGCTTGATGGGAAGCGGTTTGAGTACAACACCAACGCGCGGCTGTACAAGGCGCTGGAGCTCAAGCTGTTCGAGGATCAGCGGGACACGATCAAGCTCAAGAACTTGGTGTCGAGCGTCGTGGATGATGAGACGCAGCAGAAGATCGACATCGTGAAGCAGCGGCTGATCAAGCAGTTCGGGTACAACGAGACCTCGGCCACGGATGTGCTGAACTACGTGGCGAGCATCTTCGCGCGGGGGGATGCGAAGAGCAAGGGGTGAGGCTGGGGTGCGTCGGAAAGTGAGAGCCTATCCCCGCACCTGCTCCAGAATCGATGGATCCCTGATCTCCTGGTCCCGCGCCAAGAGCAGCGCCTTGGACATGATCTCGGCGGTCTTGGGGTCGTTGTCGGCGAAGGGCAGGAAGATGCGGCCGCGGTGCTGGCTGTGGACGGGGACGACCCAGACGGTTCCGCCGGGGAGGCGGTGGATGGTGCCGCTGCCGAGGTGCAGTGTGTAGTCGCCGTGCGTACCCTTGATGAGGGCGCGGTTGGCGTCGAGCCTGACATTGTCGAGCGAGAGGAGCTGGCAGGTCTCGCGGAGGAGCGATGCGCGCATCTCGACGGTGCTTTGGGTGGCCTCGGGGTCGACTCCGCCGCGGTGGGCAACGCTGACGACGAGGTCCATGTCGCGCATGATCTCGCTGAAGAGGCGGGGCGGGACGTCCTTGACGGGGACGTCTTTGAAGGAGCCGCGTTTCGAGAAGGAGACGCCGGCGAGGGTGAGGCCGTCGATCTCGGCAGGGGTGGAGAAGCCTTCCTCGAACTCGACGCTGGCGGTGATGCCCTCGTGGTGGAAGGTGCGCTGGACTCCTTCTTCAGCCCGGGCGACCCAGCCTCGCGTCCCGAAGAGCGCGAGCGCCTGCCGCGGTTGGACTTGCTGGCCGGCGTAGCGAGTGGTTCGGACTTCAGACTTCTCCGCGACGGTGGGGACGTAGATCTCGCGGAAGACCTGCTTGAAGGGCTGCACGCGTTCGGCGGCGAAGCAGTCGTGCTGCCACCTGCTCCAGGACTTGGCGGGGAGCAGATCGAGCGGGTGGGCGATGCGTAGGGTGTCGGTGGCGCGGAGGGGTTCGTGTTCGCCGTCGACGGTGCGGAGCGTCTTGCCGTTCTTGTCGGGATAGCCGAGGAGCGAGCCGCCGGACTTCGTCTTGCCAACGAGGATGAGCCGCGACATGGCGGAGCGGAGGATAGGGTGCTTCCAGAGGCCGGCGACCTCGGCGGCGGAGAACTCATCGCCGCGGCACATCGCCTGCTCGAGGGCCTGGCGGACGCGCGAGCCCTGGCGTTTGAGGGCGGTGGCCTGCTCGGCGAGCGGGGCGACTTTCTTATCCTTCTTGATGGCGGGCGGGACGCTCTTGAGGTATTTGCCCTTCTTCGAGGCGGTGAGCGAGGGCGTGCCGTCGTCATCGACGGCGAGGGTCACCGTGGTGTCACCAACTTTGACCGTGACCGGGCCGTCGGCGAGCTTGCCGAACTCTTCGATCTCCATTGCCCACTGGAGGCGGAGCGGATCGGGGTATCCGGCGGTCCAGGCAAGGTTCTCCATGCCAATCTCGACGGCGCGCTTCTCGCTGGCCTGGAGCATCGAGCCGCCATGTTTGCGGCTGGTGCGGCGGATCTCCTGCATGATTTTGTATCGCGTGAGGACTTGCTTTTTGCCGGCATCGCCGGGTTTGACGGCGAGCAGGCCGAGGGCACGGATGGAATCCTGGTGCCGCTTGGTGTTAATCGCGCTGGTGAGCGATTTCTCAGAGGACTTGCCCTGCATGACGTCGGCGAAGAGCTGGGCGCGCTTGTGGCCTGCGCCGCCGGAGGCATACTTGGCGGCTTCGTAAAGGGCGGTCCATCGCTTGGGACCGAGCTTCTTGCTGCAGCGGGCGAACCATGCGCGATCGACCGCGCCGTCCCTGCGGCTGCCCTCAGAGATGGGCGTAAGCTCGGAGACGCGGACCTCCCACGGCTCGGGCTTCTCGTCCTCGTCTTCGTACTCGTTGCAGCGGTCCTTGGTGTGCGCACGGAGCCAGAGTGCGCCCTCTTCAAGCCCGGGCCAGCCGAGAGTGTGCTCAACGTGCGCGGCCCATTGCGGCGCAAAGAGGGCGAGTTCAATCAGTCGATGCTCGGGGATGTCGGCCTTCTTTGCCGCGGCGGCGAAGGCGGCAGGGGAGTCGTCCTTGCCGGGGCGGGACTCGGAGAGGATCTTGCTGAAGCTGCCGGCCTTGGAGGTGTTTCGCCAGTTGTACCCGCGGACAAGCTTGAGCTTGCCGAAGTTGGCGAGCGCGGGGATGACGGCGTCGATGCCGCCGGTCGGGTGGAGCGCGTAGATGACGGAACTGGCAGCGGTGGGCGCATCGCCGCGGGGTAGCTCGATCTCGAGAGCGCGGCGGCGTATGCGGTCAAGGACGGGGTCGATGGCGGGTGGGATCGCGCGGTGTTCCCACCGGGTGTTGCGGCCGGCGCGGCGCTCCATGAGGTGGCCAAGCTCGTAATGGCGGACATCGTCTTCGTATCTTCCTCGCTCGGTACGGATCAAACGACGAAACACGTCGCTATCGGTGAGTTTGCCTAGCCGCCAGAGCTCGACAAACTCGTCGATCGTGAGCTCGATCGGGCAGATATGGACCGACTCGTCGGAGAAGCGATCGGAGGGCTTGGGATCAACGTACGGCTTGAATGTTGCATGCGCTGCATCCCGCAGCGCAAGAATCCGATCAAGCCTGGCAGTGGAATAGCCGTTGACAAACGCCGCGGGGCAGATTCTGTACAGCTCAAACAGCTTTCTCGCCGAGTAATCAAAGAGCCCCTCGCACTTGCACTGCCTCCCATAGCGATCCTCCCCAACTCGGAAGATGTCGGCGCGGGCGATCGCCCCTTCAATCTGATCAAGGAGACGCTCTGAAGCTGAAGGATCGCAGCGTCGCATAATCCAATGCAGCATGAACTCGATGGACTTAGCGAACTTCGTGGATCGTGGCATCCCGAGTGCAACGAGATCTTTGGGCCACGTGCCATGGTGATCGCCGACATCGGATGTCGCGTACCGAGCGGCAAGCCATGCGCGCAAAGGCTCGTCCCCGTCAAGCAGAGCACCGTCGATGGAACCCTGCCAATCCTTGAGCAGGCTGGATACCGGGCAGAATGCCAGGTCATCCTCAAGCGAATACCGGGCATCGGGCATGAGGGTATAGAACTGGGTTCCGCCAAGGAGAGCAGGGTCGTTCCGCCAAGGATCGTCTGCGCGATCGCTTCGCACCTTGCGGACATCCACCTCTTTGTGCTTCTCGATGAACGCTTCGAGCGACTTGAGCAGCTCAACGGTTTGCCTAGTCGCCGTCTCCTGCGGGAAGTCGCGGAGCTTGGCGATCGGGCGCGAGTGCTTCCAGCCGTCGGGGAGGAGGCCGAGGGCATTCTGAAGCGTCCATTTATTTGGCGTGCGGATCGACATTCAGGATGGCGTCGAGCGCGGCCTGGAGGTCCTTGGCGGGGGGCTTCTTGAGTCGAGACTGGAACGCACGGGCGAGCTCGCGGGCCGCCTCCGCCTCGCGATCTTTGGCGACCATCTGGCGGAGGATCTCGGCGGCGGCGCGGGATTCCGCTGCAGACCCAGCGAGCAGTCGTTCGGACGCGGCGAGGAGTTTGTCATCGGGGAGGGCCGCGAGGCGTTCGATGGCTCGGGTGCGGATGTCACTCGCACTCCGAGAAAGGAGAGATTCGTGCTGAGCGGCTTCGTCGTCTTCGAGAGGGAGCTTTGCAAGCCAGCCGCCCGCGTTCTCGCGGACATCTTTGGCGGGGTCGCCGAGCATCGAGATCAGCGCGAGCCGCGCGGCCGGTGAGCGAAACTTGGGCTTGTGCTTGTCGACGGCATCGCCGTAGACATGTCCCGCAAGACCGACAAGCAAGTTCGCGGCGCTCGAGCGGGTGTATGGGTCAAGCCGGTCGAGGATGGAGATCAGCCGCTCGGCCGAGTCGAGCTTGCAATAGAGCACAATCGCGCGGCCGACTTCCGAAGCCTTGAGTTTGCTGCGGCCCCATGGGAAGACCAGGGGCTTGAACTTGGCTTCCTGCTTCTCAATTCTGCCGAGGAGCCTTTCCAGCCGGTCGATCACGTCGGCCGGCGGCTCGGTCGAACGAGCGCCGAATTCTTCATCTCGGAGCAGTCCTGATAGGAACTCCTCGCCATGGGATACACCTTCGAGCGAATCGAGCGCCTTGGCCGCGACGGCGAGGTCCGGGTCATCGAGCATGCGCGATGCGGGCTCGATGCCCGCGGCCAAGCCGGCCCAGTGCAGTGCGTGCAGCCCGACGAAGCGCTGTTCGGACCGCTTGGAATCGAGAAGCTCAACTGCGTGCGTCACGGCCGAGTCTGCATCTTCGAAGGCGTCGCACCACAGGGCAAGGTAGGCGGACTCGGGGTCCCTGCCGGTTCGGGCG
>JAEYUO010000101.1 GCA_023432465.1 Planctomycetota bacterium
CGCTGTCGGGGCGCGTGCCTTGCCCGGCTCCGCGGGCTCGCCCGCCGGCGCCTCGCCGAACGCACCCGCCGCCGCCGCCGCGCCATCCTTCACCAGCTTGATGGTCTTCCACTTGCCCGACACAAACCGCACGCTTACCGCGAGCCCGAGCAGCATGATGTACGCCGCCGTCGCGATCCACGGGCCCATCGAGCCGAGCTGCGGCTGGTAGTGCACCATGTACGTCCCGCCGCCGAACAAGAAGCCCCACGCCAGCACCAGCGTGGCCACTCCCGGCCAGATCGTGTCGCCCGCGCCGCGCAGCGCGCCGATGAAGGTGATCCCCAGCGCATCAAACACCTGGAAGATCGCCGCGGCGATCATTACCTGCGCGCCGATCTCCACCAGCCGCAGCTTCAGGTCCTCCGGCATCGACGGATCGACAAACACCTCGATCGCCTCGCGCCGGTACACGATCATCAGCAGCGCGCACACGGCCATGTACGCCATGTTGAGCCCAAGCCCCAGCCAGGCGCGCCTCGCCGCCAGGTCCGGCCGGCCCATGCCCATGCACTTGCCCACCTGCGCCGTCACCGCGATCGACAGCCCCACCGCCGGCATGAACGCGATGTGCATGTACCGCATCGCGATCCACCCCGCGGTGTTGTGGTCCTTGCCGAAGTGCCCCACGAGCGCGGACATGAGATATGCCCAGCAGATAATCTCGTTGACGAACATCATCGAGCCCGGCCAGCCGATCCGCACGATGTCCCGCGCGTGCGCGAGGCTGAACCGCCACGCCCGGCGCGTCCCGTGCTCGCGCGCCATCCGCCCGAACAGGAACATCGTCATCGGAATGACAAACTCAAGCCCCGATGCGAGCACCGTGCCGATCGCCGCGCCCATCACCCCCATCGCCGGGATTCCCAGCGTCCCCGCGACCGCCGCGGCCATCTCAAAGAAACCGTCCACGAGGCCATTGCCCGTCTTCGTCGGCGGGGTCGAGCCGAAGATCAGCACCGCGTTGGCCACGATGTTCGCCGCATTCCCCGCCAGCGCGGCGATCAGCACGATCGCCGGCTTGTGCATTCCGTAGAAGTACTGCGAGATCGCGCGCGAGCCCAGGGTCACGATTGAGCCGATGATCAGCACCCGGGCATACGTCGTCTCCAGCTCGACAAGCTCGGCATCGTGGTTCGTGAGGTGCGCAAAGGCATAGCCGATCACCGCGGCGAACGGCAGCATCACAAAGACCCACGAGATCAGGCTCATCCACAGCGCGGTCCACGCGTACGCCGGGCCGCGCTCTGACTTTCCCGCGCCCATGTTCTGCGAGACGAACGTGTTTACCACCGTGAGCAGGCCCATCATGGCCGACACGGGCACAAACGACCAGACCATGCCATTGCCCTGCGCGGCGATGTACACCGGATCGGGGCCGATCTTCCCCACCATCAGCGCATCGACAAACTGCATCGCCGTGTACGACGACATCGTCGCCACGACCGGCGCGGCGACGGAGATCATCTCCACCAGCGGGCTCTTCTCAGTCCCGCCGGCCTTCAGTTGAACTTGACCCGACATCCTGAACCACCATTTCTCGACAACTGTCTACGTTCGAATCCACTGCTCCCCATCCTGCCCGATCTTCACGCTCAAGGCGTCGACGTTCATAACCCGGGGACCGGGGGAGTCTCTATGACGACACCCGGGCGCGGGACGCACACGTGGCCCAATCCCGCCAACTCCACCGCGCATTCTTCTTCACGCCGACGGCGTGGGCGTTCATAGCCGGGGCGTGGAGGAGGCTTTGCGACGACACCCCCGGAACTCGCTCCTCTCCTCCGCATACTCGCAGCCTGAAAGGCTGCTCCGGCGAGAACACAGGCGTTCATCAACTCCAGATGTACCGCTCGTCCCAATCAATTCCGTACTTTCGCAGGAACATGCGCACCTCGTCCTTAAAGTCCACTGTCCTGTGATGCTCCTTCTGATTCGCGATGTACTCCTTCAGTGCGCCGACACCCGACTCGCCGATTGAAAACGCAAAGTAGCCGTCCTGCCAGGCGAAATCGCTCATCCCCGGGTCCCTGTCCTTGATCCACTTCGAAGAATCACGCTTGATGTTCAGCATCAACTCCGACACAGCCACGTTCTTGCTCAGGCTTACAAGCAGGTGAATGTGGTCAGGAACACCGTTCGCGGCGTGCACGGGCGACTCCATGCGTCTACAGATGCCGCCGATGTAGGCGAACAACTCAGGCTCGATGCTTGCCGGAAGCACCTCATGCCGGTCCTTGGTCGAAAACGTGATGTGCAGCAGGATCTTGGTGAGCGTCGAAGCCATGCTCACAAGATAGAGGGGAGCAGCCTTTCAGGCTGCCGGAACGGACCGACTCATCACTCTCCGGGGGTGTCGTCGCAAAGCCTCCTCCACGCCCCGGCTATGAACGCCCAGGCCTTCAGCCTGAAAGCACGAACCGATTTCACTTACCGCTCACGACTCACCGCTCACTCAGTTGCTCACCTTCGTGATGAGATCGTCGAACGAGTCCATCGCGTCGATCGGCGAGGTGTACACAATGGTCCCGCCGTTGGCGTTGGCGATCTTCCCGCCGCGCTCCTGCCGGCCGCAGTACACCGAGTTGTACCCGGCCGACTGGAAGACGATCGGCGCACGCGCTGCCGCCGGAAGCGTCGGGTCCGACGGGTCGGCGAAGTTCGGTGTCCCCAGAACGCCGCGAAGCGACGCCACGCGGTTGGGCGCGGTCGAGCCAAGCCAACTGTCCGTCGACTGGTTGATCGTGAACTTGCCCAGCAGCGTCGCCCGCAGGAACGCGGAGTTCTGAACCCAGTAGAACCTCGCCGCCGTCCCGGCATCCAGCGATGAGAAGTTGCCCGTCGTGTTCGGGACATCATCCTGCTGCCACGCGAGGATCGGCGTGCCCCATGAATCAAACAGGTCGGGCAGCAACGGGTTCTCGCCCTCGCCCTCCTTGCCGTTGACAACCCCGAAGAACTTCGGATCCGGCTGGAAGTAGGCCTTGTTCGTCACACCTTTGATCTGCCGCGACGAGCCGATTAGACCGGTGTCAATATAGATCTGCGTCGCCCCGGCCCGCGGCCCGACCTGGAGCGTCGTCGTGGTCGTGTCGCTCTCCACCACGCCGCCCGAGAGGTCCGCGATGATGTTGTTCATCGCGCTGAATCCGCGCGTCCCGTTCTCCGTCGCGCCCATGTCCCGCGCCGTGAAGTATCCCGGCAGACGACGCTCATCCATCTGGAACTGTGCGCACGATGTCCCAAGCTGGTTCAGCATCGCGTTCGTCGCGGCCTTCCGGGCCGTGTTCCGCGCTGCGCTCAGGGCGGGCACAACGATCGCCAGCACCACCGCGAGGATCAGCAGCACCACCATCATCTCGACCAGCGAGAACGCACGATGCGCGGCCCGAACATGAATGACTGAAGTCTGCATCGTCGTGCTCCTGATCGTTCCGCTACCCGGTCGCTTCCAAACCCCACGCCCCAACCCCGGGACATCCCCTCCCCACCCTCTCTGTTCGCCGCAATCGTGCCGATTGATCCGCCCACCCCCCCCACACGCACACTGCATCGGCACATTTCGGGCAACGCACACCCCGTCCGGGGCCTGTTCTCCCCGCACCCACCCAGAAATGATACGTCCCTCCCCCCCTTCCCCGGCTCACCCCCCAACTTTCTCATAAACTCCCCCCATGCCCAGCCAGTCCCGCACCCTCGCCATCGCGGCCGCACTCGCCGCCCCCCTCTTCCTCGGCGGCTGCCTTGAGCGCACCATCCATATCACCAGCGACCCCCCCGGTGCGCTCGTCTGGCTGAACGACATCGAGGTCGGCCGCACCCCCCTGGAAACCGACTTCACCTACTACGGCGAGTTTTCCGTCCGCCTCCGCCGCGAGGGGTACGAACCCATCGTCACCTCCCGCACCGCCAAGGCGCCGGTCTACGAGTGGCCCGTGGTCGATCTCGCCGCCGAGCTCTGGCCCCAACGCATCTCCACCGACATCCGCTGGCACTTCGACCTTGTCCCCGCGGCGGAGCGTACCGACGCCGATGCCGCGCGCGAGGACATCCTCCGCCGGGCCGCGGAAACCCGCGATCTGCTCAGCCGGCCCTGATTTCGGGTTGTTTCACCGCATCCCGATCGCGACGGCCGGCACCCCGACGACCACGGCCCCCGGCTCCACATCGCGAATCACCACCGCCCCCGCGCCCACCACCGCCCCCGACCCGATCCGGATCGTGGGCAGGACCCGCGCGCCCAGCCCCACAAACCCGTCGGCCTCGACCACCACCCCCCCGCCCAGCACCGCCCCGGGGGCGATGTGCGCGTTCTCCCCGATCCGCACATCGTGCTCAATCACCGCCGCGGTGTTCACAATGGCATGGTCCCCCACCGCCGCGCGAGGGTGAACCACCGCCCGTGGCCCCACAAACACGCCGGCTCCCATCCCCGCCGTCGGGGAGACGAACGCCTGCGGATGCACGACCGTCGCGGCCGGGCCGATCTTTCTATCTTCTTGCAGAGCAAGCATTTGCGCGATGATCCGCCGTCGCAGACCAAGCTCCCCGACGGCGATGATCCACCCCTGTTCGGGGCCGATCCGGGATAGCGATTCCAGCCCGCCGAGCTTCTTAAAGTCTTTCAGGTCATGGCCTTGCGCGCGCATTGACACCGCCCATTCCGCCACCGCCGCCCGCTCTGAATCATCCAGAAACCCCGCCAGGGCCATCCCGCCCAGCACGGCCGCCTCGGCAACAACAGCCGCGTGACCCCCACCACCGATAATGACCACTTCGCGTGTTTCCACAGGCAGGCTCTCCGTCTAAACCTTACCATCGGTCGGCTTCAGATCTCTCCATCGACCCCTTCCACCCCTTCCCTCCTTGGCAGTTGACGTAGCCGCCTGTTGTCGGGACACTTGTCCTCCCCCGTCCGTACGCATCCCCCGGGCCACCGCGGGCGTACCGGACGGGTCGATCC
>JAEYUO010000112.1 GCA_023432465.1 Planctomycetota bacterium
GAGATGTGGGGGTCGGTGATCCGGGGGTGTCGCACTTCGCTTCGCGAAGAGCTCCACGCCCCCCATCGCCCCGGCTATGAACGATCAGGCCGTCGGCCTGGGGAAGAAAACCCTCAGTCTCGCTGCGCAGAGCTTCGCTCGACAGCTCCCCGCTTGGGAATGGGAGCGGGCGGGTAATCGTCACACTGCGTTGCCGCGCTGCAGCGACTCGATCATGGCGACCAGTGGCAGCAAGAACGACACGATGAGCAGCGGCACGATGGCGATCAGCCAGAGCACGCAGAGGCCGAGCACACTGAAGCCTGCGCCGCGGTGGAGTCGCCAGACAAACGTGACGGCCGCCCAGACCACCAGCGTCAGCAGAAGAAGGCCGATGATCCCTGCCGGGCTCGCGAGGGCCTCGCCGGTGCGCAGGAAGTACTGCGTCAGCAGGGGGAGCGCGACACCGAAGTCGCGGAAAATCTCACCGAACTTTGGCGCGACCACGGCCACCGTGGCCAGCGGGGCAACCACCATCGCCGCGCACACCGGGCCCATGCACAGGGAGCCCTTGTCGAATCGCCCGGGCTCGCGCACGCGCGATGGCTCGGTGGCGGTCGGATACGCTGCTGCGTGGAGTGTCATGCGATGCTCCGCCTGCGGCACGATTCGACGCTTTCGCCCGCGTGTGGGTGCCGCGGACGGCTGCGTGGATGTGCGATGCGTAGCTCAGCGTATCGAGGGGACGTGGGTCGCACAAGGGCAATCCCGGAGGCGGGCGCGGCGGGCGGCCCGGTGCTCAGCCGGTGGTTCCGATGCCGAAGTCCAACCAGGGCGGGGGTCCCGCGGCCCAATCGACATGGCCATCGCCGTATGCGGCCTGTCGCCAGGCGGTGCCGACGGCGGGCGGGTTGGGTATGCCGCGCTTGTGCCAATATCCGAACTCCTCGTGCATGATGCTGGCATGCGGCGAGGCGTCGATCTCGAGGGTCAGCCGTCGCTGACGCGTGGCGGGGGTCTCGGGCTCGATCGCGGCCATCATCGTCCAGCCGGGTCGGTAGGCGTAGCCGTGGGGCGAGAGGCGGGGGCGTTCGAGGTCCGCCGGGCAGTACAGCAGTTCCAGCCTCGGGTACTCGCCGCTGGCGGGGTCGGCGCTTTGGAGGGGGAGGCGCATGTATCGCCCGAAGACTTCGAGGTAGCTGAGGTGGCGTGCATCGGGCAACGGCTGAAACTCCGCCGCGGGAGCGAGCGGGATGAGCCCGGAGTAGTCGAGCCGGTAGGCATCGGAGGCGATGGCGTATTGCCGGAGGTTGGAAGCGCACTCGACGCGCCGGGCGGCAGCGCGTGCGCTGGCGAACGCGGGCAGGAGCAGTGCGAAGAGCACGGCGAGGATCGCCAGAACCACGAGCAGTTCGATCAGCGTGAATGCGCGGCGGGAAGCGCCGGAATCGGCACCCATACGGAACCCCTTGCTCCACGCCTCGGGATCTGATTCGCAGGATGGGAGCGTGCGGTTCTGCCGGCGGGCGAAGGGGGCGGAACCGGGGAACGATCAGTCGTCGGCGTCCTCGGCCTTGCGGAAGACGGCGACGACATCCTCGATGGGCAGGACGAAGAGCCGGTTGTCGCCTTCGAACTCGACGGGGATGGCGTGCTTGGGGTTGAAGAGGATGCGGTCGTAGCGCTTGACGGGGTAGTCGTCATCCTTTTCGATCTGGCGCGAGATGGCGACGATGCGTCCGGTAATGGTGGGGATCTCGATCTTGTCGGGGAGGTGGATGCCGGTCTTGGTGGTTTTGCGGTCCTCATCCTTGCGGATGAGCACACGCTTGCCGATGGGCTCGACGATCTCGAGCTTCGGGGTGGGGCGAGCGCCGGGGGAGTTGCCCGGAGCGCCGGCGGGTCCTGGGTTTGGCGGGGGCTTGCTCATCACGGGGAGTGTAGGAAGTTCCTCGCGGGGCGCGAGCGGGGCGGGCGGAAGCCGTGTAGGCTTTGCGGCTTGGCGGCCACTTTCATCTGTCGCGAAACGGACCACACTCCATGCAGCAACTCGAACGAATCCGCGCTCTGATCCGCGATGTGCCCGACTTCCCCAAGCCCGGGATCGTGTTCAAGGACTTCACGCCGCTGATCCGCGATCCCGCGGCGCTTGCGCTGGGGGTGGAGCTGATGGCCAACCCGTATCGCGGGAAGGGCATCGACC
This sequence comes from Planctomycetota bacterium, assembly GCA_023432465.1. Taxonomy (GTDB): domain Bacteria; phylum Planctomycetota; class Phycisphaerae; order Phycisphaerales; family UBA1924; genus JAHBXL01. The sequence continues at coordinate 2,183 of JAEYUO010000112.1, forward strand.
TGGTGATCGGGGCGGAGTCGCGCGGGTTCATCTTCGGCATCGCGATTGCGCAGGCTCTGTCGTGCGGGTTTGTGCCGATCCGCAAGCCCGGCAAGCTGCCGTGGAAGCACAAGTCGATCAGCTATGAGCTGGAGTATGGGCACGATTCGCTGGAGATTCATGTCGACGCCATCGACCCCGGCCAGCGCGTGCTGATGGTCGATGACCTGCTGGCGACGGGCGGGACGATGAAGGCGTGCTGCCAGATGGTCAGCGAGATGAAGGCGGACATCGTCGGCATCACGGTGCTGATCGAGCTGACGCAGCTTCAGGGGCGCGGGCTGCTCACGAAGTTTGGCGATGTGCACTCGGTGCTGAAGTACTGAGCGGGAATTCGGCCGCGACGGGGTCGGGCACGATGTGATCGGGCTGGCAGCAGGGCTCGCGATTGGTGCCGCAGGCGCGGCACTGGCCGTGGCCGTGGACGTACACCACGGGCGCGGGCACACCGCACCATGGGCAGCGGGTGTCGTGACACTGCGGGGTGTTCATTGAAGGGTTATCGAGGGCCGGCATCCGCGGGCTTGAGTGTGACCTTGATGACCTGCTCGGTTCCGCCGCGGTCGATGGTGACATCGACGACATCGCCGGGGTTGTGCTTGGCCATGAGGGCCATCCAGGTCTGCATGTCGCTGAGGGGTTCGCCGTTCCACTTGAGAATGCGGTCGCCGGCTTTGATTCCGGCCGCGGCCGCGCTGCCGCCATCGGAGACGGCCTCGACGGCGACGCAGTCGATCGACTCGCCGTAGTTGGGTCGGATGCCGAAACGCACTTTCATCTGGGCCATGGCCGGGCCGGGGGATGGGGCGGCGGCGTCACCATCGGGCGCGGCGGGGAGATCTCGGGCGGCGTTGCGTTCGCGCTCGCCGAGGCGCTCGGGGCGGCCCTGGCGGCCCCAGGTGCTCTGCGTTTCCTGGAACTCGAGCGGCGTGGGGCGGGCGGCGAGCGTTTTGACGATCGAGACGCCGAGGTCCACCACCTGCACCGCGCCCTCGCAGTTGACGAGCGAGGCGACATCGCCGGGGGCGTGGTAGACATCGTGGAACCCCGTGAAGAAGAAGAGCACGGGGATGCCGCCGTTGTAGAAGCTCTGGTGGTCGGAGGGCCCCTGGCCGCCGGTGAGCTTGTTGACGGTGAGGCCGGAGCTTGCGACGAGGGGGTCGAGGATCGAATCGAAGTCGAGCGCGGTTCCGGTGCCGTTCATGTCGACCTTGTTGTCGCGCATGCGGCCGATCATGTCGAAGTTGATCATCGCGTAGATGTCTTTGGCATCGAACGGCGAGCTGCGGACGAAGTGGCGCGAGCCGAGCAGGCCGATCTCCTCGCCGGAGAAGAGCAGGAACATCACCGACCGGAGAGGCTGATCCGCGGGGGCCTCGTCGTATGCCCGCTTGAGCTTGTTGATGGCGATGAGGATGCCGGAGGTGCCGGAAGCGTTGTCATCCGCGCCGGGGTGGATCTGGCCGACGTTGGCGGGGTTTGCGCCGCCATCGTGGCCGTAGCCGACGTGGTCATAGTGCGCCCCCATGACGATGTACTGGCTGGCGAGATCCCCACGACCGGGGAGAATGCCGCCCAGATTCTGGGTTTGCTTCGGGACCTCTTCGAGGGCGACATCGATGGTGACTGTCGCGTTGGGGAGTTCGATCAGACCGCCGGAGGCATCCGCGAGACGCCGGAGGTCTTCGAGCGAGCGGGCGTTTGCATCGCCGGCGCGGATCAACGCATCCGCGGCGGGGATCGACATCATCACGACGGGGATGCCGAGCGTGCGGCCGAAGCCGGCGGAGGTCTGGACATCCTCGAGGTTGTTGGTTCGGGGGTCATCCGCGCCGGGGGGATTGATGAGGATGATCGCCGCTGCGCCACGGCTGACGGCTGCCTGGAGCTTCGGCCGCAGGGCCGCGGCGTTGCTCCAGCGGGGGCCGCCCTCTTCGGTGAAGCGTGACTTGCCGGCTTCGTTGATGGGCTCGAACCGCATCACCATGGCGATCTTGCCGTCGAGGGAATCGCCCTCGGCGTAGGTCGAGTACCCGTTGGGGCCGCTGGCGAGGGAATACCCCGCAAAGACGACCGGGCTCTGGACGTTGCCGGAGCCGGAGAGCGCGAGCGGATTGAAGTCCTTCCCCACTTCGAGGTTGACGACACTCGCATCGCCTGATGGGTCGGCGTAGGAGAGGGAGGCGGCCGTAACGGCGGTGCTGCGACCGACCGTGAAATCCTGCCGGAAGGAGGCGAAGGGCGACACGACGGTCGAGCCGTCGGCGGCATCGGTTTCGACGCTAAACGCCGGGCGGAGGCCCGCCTGCTTGTAGTAGAACTCGAGATAATCCGCGGCGAGGTTGTTGCCCTTGGAGCCCGTGCCGCGTCCCTCGAAGAAAGGGTTGGCCAGCGTCGCGACGTGCTCGCAATAGGCGGTGACATCGGGATCGCGGGCCGACTGGGCGGCGGGTGCTCCGGTCGTCGCCAAGGCGACGGCAAGGGTGAACGAACCGAGGAGGCGGAGCGGTCGCTGAAACATCTGTGATTCCTGGGTTTGCGAGGCTGGTCCGGAGTCGTTCCGGGGTGTCGTTGCATGTTAGGGCGCAGGACCGACTGCTCCCTCGGCCCACCCCCTACCCCCCATTGCCGCCGGGGTTGCAGTTGGCGGATTCGCGCTTCGTGCGGCAGGCGAAGAGTGCGTCCTCGCGACCTACGATGCACTGCACGGGTTTCGCCTTCCGACCAACCCGCCGAACATGGCCGGAGCAACGGCCGCGGGATGGAAGAGCGGGCGGCCAGCGCCTCGGCCCACCCACCCCACCCCCCCCGCCTATGACCACCATGACCACCCCCCCGTCCGCCGGCTCGCGTCCATCCTCGGCTGCGAACTCGGGTCACGCATCGGCAGCACCCGGCAACGAGCGGAGTGCTTTTGAATCGCACGACACGTTCGTGCACCGGCACATCGGGCCGGATGAACACGAGATCGCCGAGATGCTTCGGATCGTCGGGTGCGCAAGCCTTGACGACCTTGCCGACAAGACCGTGCCCGCATCGATCCGTCTGCGCACAGCGCTGGACCTGCCGGGCGCATCGGAGCGGAAGGGCGAGCATGAACTGCTGGGCGAACTGCGGGCGATCGCCTCGCAGAACCAGGTGTTCCGCTCGTTCATCGGGATGGGGTACTCGGGGACAATCACGCCGGGGGTGATCCAGCGGAACATCCTCGAGAACCCGGGCTGGTACACGCAGTACACGCCGTATCAGGCGGAGATCTCGCAGGGGCGGCTGGAGGCGCTGCTGAACTTCCAGACGATGGTGAGCGACCTGACGGGGCTGCCCCTGG
>JAEYUO010000127.1 GCA_023432465.1 Planctomycetota bacterium
CCGGGAAGTTCTCGTGCACCCAGCGGGATGCCTGGCCCTTCACGATGCGCATGAGGTCGGCGATCGCCGCATCGGTCCGCCATCGCACGTACATGTGCACGTGATCCTCGATTCCGTTGATGTCGTAAAGCACCCCTTTCTCCGAGCGGACAATGCCGCCGATGTAGGGATACAGACGCTCGGCCAGGGGCGCGGAGATCATCGGCTCGCGGCCCTTGGTCGAGAAGACGATGTGAAACAGGAGCTGTGAGTATGTGCCGGGCATGGTGGGTTCTCCTTCGCCCCTGCCGGGGCGAGCCGCAGCGTACCGACGATCCACGGTCTGCGCATCGCTACGCGATGCTGGACCGTGGCTACACCCCGATGCCCCTCCGGGGCGGGAAGGCACGAGAACGGACAGACGCACGGCGTGAGCGACTCGACGCGGGTGTCTGTCCTTCGCCCCTGCCGGGGCGAGCCGCAGCGTACCGACGATCCACGGTCTGCGCATCGCTGCGCGATGCTGGACCGTGGCTACACCCCGATGCCCCTCCGGGGCGGAAAGGCATGCAAGCACAGACGCGGACAACGCACGGAGTGCGCCGATTGCCGATTCGGTGCGGAAGAACCCGAGAACACAGGCACCCAAGGCATCAAGACCCCGCCCTCACGGGAAGTGGCGTCTTGACGTGTTGCTCCGGCTCCGCCTTCTTCAATCCAAAATCCGCAATCCAAAATCCAAAATCCCAACACTTCCTCCTCCCCCATCCCATCTCCCCTCCTCCCTACCATTCCCCATGCCCGGCGAAACGCCCGCATCTCCCATCCGCACCACGCTCGCCTCGCTTGTCCGCATGAGCGCGGAGGGCACACCGTTTGCCTGCCTGACCTGCTACGACGCGATGACCGCGCGCTGGCTCGCCCGCGGCGGTGTGCACGTGCTGCTCGTCGGCGATACCGCCGCGGAAATGGTCCTCGGGCTTTCGCGCACCATCGACATGCCGCTGGAGGTGCTCATCGCGCTGACGGCGGGTGTGAAGCGCGGCACGATCGCCAGCGGGAACGAGACGGTCGTGATGGGGGACATGCCGTTCATGTCGTATCAGGCGAGCGATGCGGAGGCGATCCGCAGCGCCGGGCGGTTCCTGACGCAGGGCCTTGCGGACATCGTCAAGCTGGAGGTCGATGCGAGCTTCGCGCCGCTCATCCGCAAGCTCACCCGCGCGGGCATCCCGGTGTGCGCCCACATCGGCAGCAAGCCCCAGCACATCGCCCTCACCAGCGGCTATGCCTCGGCGGGGCGCACGGCGGCGGAAGCGCGGCGGATCATCGACGATGCGGTGACGCTCGAACGCGCGGGCGCGAAGATGCTGCTGGTCGAGGCCGTGCCGGCGGAGGTCACCCGCGCGATCCTCGATGCGACGACCGTGCCGCTCATCGGCATCGGCGCGGGGACCGATTGCCACGGGCAGGTGCTGGTGTTACAGGACCTGGTGGGCATGACCGACCACCCGCCGCGATTCGCCGAACCGGCCGCGAAACTGGGGCGGAGCTTCGAGGATGCGGCCCGCGAGTGGGTCGCGCGGGTCGGCTCGCGCCGCATCGGCGGGCAGAGCTATGCGATGCGTGCAGGGGAGATCGAGAAGCTCGCCGCCGACGGCTTCCCGAGCGTCCGGAAGGGGCCTGTGTCAAACCCCTCCGCACCCGCTGCCCCAGCCGGTGCCCCCCCCGCCCCCGCCGCCTCCGCCCCCCCAGCCGCCGCGCCATCGCCCACGGTTCCCCGGCCGGGCGTGCCGGGATCGCACCCGGCGTGAATCTTGCCGCCGCGGAAGCCGAACAACCTGCTGCCGCCCCTCCCCCTTTGCCCCCCTTTCCCCCCGCGGCAGCCGCCGACAACCCGCAGCGTTGCCGCCGGTTGAATAGATGGATTGAATGGCGCGGAGAGCGGGAGGGCATCTGGGGATGGCCCCCGGCCCCCTGGCCCCCCGGCCCCGCATGAACGGACTCAGGCAGACGGAACCAGACCATATGAGACGCTTCATCACCTTCGGACCCGCGATCGTCGTGCTCATCACCACGCTGGTCACGCTTGTCGCCGCGCCCGCCGCGGTGCGGATGGTCGGCTATGCCAACACCGAGGCGCAGATCCGCCTCGCCCAGCAGACGCTGGCGGATGATGACATCCTCGTGCGCATGGACATGGCCGTTCGCGCCATCGCCGAGAGCATCGAGCCCTCGGTGGTGCACATCGGTGTCGATGAGCGGGCCGGCAACGGCGGACGGTGGATCCGCCAGTCGCAGGGCTCGGGGTGGGTGTACGACGCGCAGGGGCACATCGTCACCAACGCGCACGTCGTCCGCGGGGCGCAGCGCATCAGCCTGCAGTTCCAGGACGGCCGCACCGTCGATGCCGAGCTGCTCGGCTATGACACCAGCACCGATGTCGCCGTGCTGCAGGCCAAGACCACCGAGGGGCTCTTCCCCGTGCGGCGCGCCGATGGCGACCGCCTGCGCCAGGGGGACCGCGTGTTCGCCTTCGGCTCGCCGTTCGGCTTCAAGTTCTCGATGTCCGAGGGGATCGTCTCGGGCCTGGGGCGCGACCCGCGCTCGGTGATCGGCCAGAGCGGGTACACCAACTTCATCCAGACCGATGCCGCGGTGAACCCGGGCAACTCCGGCGGCCCGCTCGTCGATGCCCGCGGCCAGCTCGTGGGCATGAACGTCGCCATTGCCACCGGCGCGCGCTCCGCCTCGGGCAACGAGGGACAGTCCGCCGGCATCTCGTTCCACATCCCGCTCTCGACCATCGAGGCCGTGGTGGAGCAGCTCATCGCCGGGCAGCCGCTGGCCAAGGGCTTCTTCGGCATCAACCTGCCGATGGACCGCTCGCGCCCCGGCGATTCCGAGGCCCACGAGCGGCTCAACCGTCAGCTCCTGGATCGCCTCGGGTATCGCGGGCAGGGCGTGGTCATCATCGATGTCGAGCCCGATGGCCCCGCGGCCAATGCGGGCCTGCGGGCCAACGATGTGATCGTGAAGATCGGCGACCAGCGGGCCACCAGCATCGCCGTCGCCCGCGCGCTCATCGCCAACCACCCGCCGGGCGCAACCCTTGAGACCGAGATCTGGCGCAACGGCGAGTCGATCGCCTTCCCCGTCATCCTCGGCACCCGCCCGCCCGGCGAGGCCGAGCTGCAGAGCGCGATCGAGGCCACCGCACGCTTCGGCATGGGCGAGGTCGTCAAGGCCAACAACGAGCTGGTCATCAGCACCATCATCCGCAACTCCGCGGCGTTCCGCGCAGGCCTCCGGCCCGGGCAGACGGTCGTCAGCGTCAACGGACGCGACATCGCCGAGCCCGTGGACTTCTACCTCGCCCTGGGCATCGAGGGCATCGGCCAGGGCCGCGGCGTGTCGATCACCGTGCGCAACCCCGATGGCAGCGAACGCGAGGTCGTGATCAGCCCGAACGGGTGAAGTGGAAGTGGGAAGTGGGATGTGGGAACTGGGATGTGGGAACTGGGATGTGGGAAGCGCGGAGCCGTGCCACGTCTTGCACCCTCTCCCCGTTGCTTTGAACGGGGAGAGGTGGATCGGCCGTCAGGCCGAGACGGTGAGGGGCTCTTCGTCGTGCCTCTCCAAACGCTTCATCCAACTCGTCAAGATCGCCCATTCTCCAAGCCGCCATCTTGACGCCTTGACCCTCGGCGCGTGCGCACTCACCCGCCGGTCAGTTCCGCGACCGCCTGGAGCACGCGCTCGGCGTGACCGGGTGTCTTCACACGGTCCCACCGCCGGGCGACCTTTCCCGCAGGGTCGATCAGGTACGTCGTCCGCAGGATGCTGATCACCGTCCGGCCGTACATCGACTTCTCTCCCCACGCGCCGTACTTCTCGCACACCCGCGGCGTGCCGCGAGCATCCGGCACATCCGCCAGCAGCGTGAAGTTGAGCTTGAACTTCCGGGCGAACGCGCTGTGCGATTCGACCGTGTCGGGGCTGATGCCCAACACCTTCGCGTTGAGCCTGGCGAACTCCGCGTGCGTGTCGCGCAGGCCGCACGCCTGGTTCGTGCACAGGGGCGTGTCATCCTCGGGGTAGAAATAGATGACCACCGGACGGCCGCGATATTGCCGGAGCGTGTGCTTCACACCGTGCTGATCGGGCAGCGAGAACGCAGGCGCGGCGAGACCGATGTCGATGGTGGGCATGGGGGAGTATTGGGG
>JAEYUO010000033.1 GCA_023432465.1 Planctomycetota bacterium
CCTCGAATGTCCCCGCCCGAGTCCCCGGCCCGCCCGCACCACTCCGCGTTCAGCCCGATGATCCCCAGGTTGTTGAACTGATCCGCGTGCACACGCACCGGATGGCCCAGCTCCATCGCCCGCTCAAACAGCCGCCGACAATCCGCAAGCGACCACGCGCCCTGCTCGCAATACGCGTCGATCGCAATCCCCGGGAACTCCGCGTGAATCGCCGGCAGCGTCTCGCGGATCGTCCGCTCCACAAACTCCGCCGCGGAGGGTGCATCCGCATCGATCGCGTGCCCGATCAGCGCGGTCGGCACGACCGTCCCCCCGAACCCCGCCGCGGCATCCCCGATCGCTCGCAGCATCTTCAACTCATCCGCCGTCGAGAGCCCGTACCCCGACTTCACCTCGATCGTCGTGCTTCCCAGCCGCAGCATCCGCGACAACCGCTCGCCCAGCGATGCCGCCAACTCTCCCAGCGTGGCCTTTCGCACCGCGCGCACGGTTGACATGATCCCGCCGCCGCGCTTCAGGATCTCCAGATACGTCACGCCCGACCGCTTCAGCTCCCACTCGTCAAACCGGTCCCCCGCCCAGCACGCGTGCGTGTGGCAATCCACCAGCCCCGGCATCAGCACCCGCCCGCCCGCATCGATCTCCCTCGCCGCGCCCCAACCGCCGTCAGCCGCGCCCACCCGTGCGATCCTGTCCCCCTCGATCAGCACATCCCCGCGTTCAATGACCGGCCAGCCGCCCATCGCCCCGCCGCGAAGTGCGCACCCCGGGTGTGCGGGCATCGCGAGCAGCACACGCGCGTTTCGAATCAGAACGCTCATGCGCCGGTCCGCTCCTCGTGCAATCGCTCGGCCATCCCCCGCAGAAACCGCAGGAACATGTGCGCGGCGATCCGCGCTGTCCGCCCGTCCACATCGTGATCCGGGTTCAGCTCCATGATGTCAAAGCACCGTACCGACCGATCCCGCGACAGCGCATCAACCCACGCCCCGACCTCCCTCGCCGTCGCCCCGCACGGGTTGATCGCGCTCACGCCCGGCGCGGCGGCCGAATCCAGCACATCCAGATCCAGCGACACGAACGACGGCTGATCCCGTTCGCCCGGCACCGGACCCGGACCGACCTCCCGCCCCAGCACCGTGCCCCCGTTCGCCCCAAACCACGCCGCGTGCTCGGTCGTGTTCACCAGAGGGTCAATCCCCCAGATCGACACCGCCGACACCAGCCCGTCATCAAGGAGCGCGCGGAAGGGCATCCCCGATCCCGCCTCCGCGCGGACATCCAGGTGCGCATCCAGGTACAGGCCCTTCATCTCTCCGAACACCCGCGACACCGCCCGCACAAACGGGAACGTCAGGTCATGCCCGCCGCCGATCGCGATCGGGAACATCCCCTGTTCCAGCAGCGACAGCGTCGCCTCCGTCACCCGCGCGTGCGTCTCCTCGAGCGTCTGCCCGATCACGATGTCCCCCGCATCAAACACCCGCGGATACGCCGGGTGCTCCCCGGGCTCATCCATCGGCGATGCAACCCCATAGCGTGCCAGCGCAGCGCGGAACGCGTGCGGACCCCGCCGCGCGCCCGCCCGCCCGTTGTTCATCACCACCCCCGTGTCATCGGGAAGCCCGATCATCGCGACCCGGCACTTGCCCAGCTCCGCCTGCGCAGCGCGATCCTCAACCAGCTCGCGGCTGTTGCACACGATCGATGCGGCGAATCGCCCGGGGCGACGCTCCGGCCAGACGGGTGGGGCGGTGTGCGGTATCACACACGCAGGATACGCGAAGCTAGTCCCCGACGCGGTTGGTCCGCGTCCGGCTCTCGTGCTCAAAGAACACGCGCGCCAGCGCAAGCCCGGTCTGATCCGCGAGCTCCTGCTCGGCCTTCTGGATCTCTGCCAGTTGTGTCGGCATGCTCCCCTGCTTGGTCGGCAGGTCGTACCGGACGGTGTGCCACTGCGCGCCCGGGTCGTTGCTCTCGGGCGCGGGGAAGAGCCGCTTCTTCGTCTCCACATCCACGACCTTGATCCGCATCCGGCTCGAGGGCGCAAACTCCGCCCCGTTGGGTGACAGCCCGAAACTCTCGACCCGCGCATAGATCACGACCTTCGCGCCCACCTTCTCGCCGATCTCAGCGATCCCGAGCTGCTTGCCGAAACGCTCCCCGCCGGCCGCCGCGAGCGCCGCATCCGATGAAATGATCGTGGCGTTCTTCACGCACCCGTTATCGAGCAGCCCCCGCTCCGCGGTCTTGGCGATCCGCTGCCGCGTCATCCGGCTCGGCAGACGCGAATCCACATCGTCGATGAACACCACCGCGGACTTGTCATCCGGGAGCGTGTACATCGCCGGCGTCTTCTCCGGCCCGTGGATCAGGTACAGCGCAGGCCCCGCGATGTTGCACGAGCCAACGCACCCCAGCACACAGCACGCGAGGGTGGCGGTCACGATGCGACGAGTCATGTTCATGCCATGCTTCCAGATCAAGTTCGGCCGATCACTCAAGGGGCTCCGCCCCCGCCATGCGACAGCCCCCGGTCCCCGCCCCGCCATCAATAATCCATCACGTTCCCCTCTTCGTGATCGAAGAACAGCCAGCTCGCCCGCTGCACGAACCGCGACGTCAGCGCGATCCTCACCGTCTCCCGCGGTACTTCCAGCGGGCTCACGCCCGTCTCATCCGGGAAGCCCACCCGCACACTCTCCCGAAAGCTGAACAGCGACGGTGTCGAACCATCCGCCTCCGTCACGCTCACCGTGCCGATCGCCGTCCCCGCCCAGATGTACGGGTTCCCCGGATCGCTCAGGCGATACTCCGCGACATCGATCAGCACAAGCCGCTGCACGCCGAACTCTTCCGCGAGCTCTTCCGGCGTCTTCGCAACCCAGTTCGGGTAGCGGAACTGGTACGCGAGCACCTCATCCGCGGGATAAATTCCGCTCGCACCCGCCTCCTCCGCCAGCCGCCGCGCGATCTCCCGTGTCAGCGTGATCACCAGGTCCGGAAAATCCGACTGAATCGACCGATCCGCGCTCACCACCACCGCAAAGGTCTTGTCCTCCAACCCGCGATACTTCGCCTTCACCTCATGCGTGCCCGACCGGTACGCGTTCGCCGCCATCACGCCGATCGCCTGACACCCCGAACCGGCGATCAGCAACACGCCCGCCGCAGCGCCAAGCGCAGCCAGCCGCGACAGACCACTGGCAAGCGTTCCGGTCTTCATGAGTCGTTTCCCTCTGCGTTCGATCGCTCGTTCGCCCATCCCGTGCGAGTCTGTACGCCCAGCCCGCACCCAGGTTTCACCCCGTCGGCGGCATCGTCAGCACCTTATACACCCACGATGCCGCCCACGCCGCGCCAAGCGGCCACAGCACCCGGGGCCGCAGCACCATCCTCCCCGCCAGGTGCCCGAGGCGCGATCCAAAACACGCCATGTGCACCGCCCCCCAGAACACCGCCGCGCACGCCAGTGTCCCCACCGCTGCAAAGGGCTGCGCCCGAACCGACTCCAGCGGCCGGAGATTCGCCGCCCCCGCAAACGCCGTCGTCATCCCGCACGTCGGGCAGGGTTTCCCCATCGAGATGATCCAGCTGCACTCCGAAAGCCCAAGCTGCTTGTGCGTCCCCAATCCCCGATCCGAGGGTGTCAGCGATGCCGCGGTCACCAGCACCGCGAGGATCCCCACCGCCACCACCGCCGCGGCGATCCGCTCCCCCCGCGTCGCCCGCGCAGCGCGACTCCGCACAGACATCGGCGCATGGAGAGGGGGGACATCGGTCACAGGATCAGGGTAGGAGCACACACCCCGGCAACGCGGCCGCGACCGGCGCGGTAGGCTGAAGTCTCGGAGGTGCCGCATGAACGACCGGCCGCAGCCCACAGACCCAATGGGACGCCTGATCTGGATCCTGCTCCTCCTCGCCGCGCTCGCCGCCGTCGGCTACGGCATCCACCTCATCGTCAACCGCGGCAGCCGCCAGATCGGCCCCTTCCTCATCGGGCTCGGGTTGATCTTCGTCCCCATCGCCGCCATCTCGATGCTCGGCGCGATCATCGTCATCGGCACCGGCATCTACTGCTTCACCGCCGGGGCCACGCTCTACGGAATCGTGTTCACGCTGCTCGGGCTCGTCACCCTCGCCGACCGCTCCAAGGAACTCGCCTTCTCGCGCCGATCCGGCGACGACCGCGCCGCGTGAGGGCATAGCATCGGCCCCTATGTCCACGACGCTGAATGTGCGTTCCGAGCGCCTCAAGGCCCTCCCCCCGTTCCTCTTCGATGAGATCGACCGCAAGAAGCGCGAGCGCATCGCCGCCGGCGCGGATGTCATCAACCTCGGCGTCGGCGACCCCGACAAACAGACCCCGCAGTTCATCGTCGACGCGATGGACAAGGCCATGCGCGAGCTGGTGAACCAGCAGTACCCCGCTGTCGGCGGCGGCCTGGGCGTCTTCCGCCAATCCTGCGCCAAGTTCATGCAGCGCCGCTTCGGCGTCACCGTCGATCCCATGCGCCACATCGTCTGCTGCATCGGCTCCAAGGACGGCATCGCCCACCTGCCCTGGGCCGTCACCAACCCCGGCGACACCGTGCTCGTCCCTGATCCCGCCTACCCCGTCTACGAGATCGGCGCAACCCTCGCGCACCTCAAGGTGCACAAGCTCCCCGCCTCCGCCGCGACCGGCTGGAAGCCCGACTTCGCGGCAATCCCCGCCGACATCGCCCGCGTTGCCCGCATCGCCTGGGTGAACTACCCCAGCAACCCGACCGCCGCCTGCGCCGACCTCGCCTTCTACGAGCGCCTGCTCGAGTGGACCAGCGGCACGTGGACCGGCAGCAGCGCGGGGGCAAGTGGGGGGGCAAGCAGAGGCTGCATCGCCGCATCCGATGTCGCCTACAGCGAGCTCTACTTTGAGAACAAGCCCGTCTCCATGTGGCAGGCACGCAACGCCTCCATCGATGACACGCCCGGCATCGAGTTCCACTCGCTCTCCAAGACCTTCAACATGACCGGCTGGCGCATCGGCTTCGCCGTCGGCCACCCCGAGATCATCGCCGCTCTCGCCGGCATCAAGGCCAACGTCGACTCCGGCGTGTTCAACGCCATCCAGGTCGCCGGCGCGGCCGCGCTCGACCGCTTCGACGACCCCGCCATCCAGGCCATGCGTGACATCTACCGCAATCGCCGCGATGTCATCGTCCCCGCCCTTCGAGCCATCGGGTGCGAGGTCGAGAATCCCGGCGCGGGCTTCTTCGTCTGGGCCCGCACCCCCCTCGGCAAGGACGGCCGCCCAATGGATTCCATGGACTTCGCCGCCCGCCTCCTTGAAAAGGGCGACACCGTGGTTGTCCCCGGCGCGGGCTTCAGCCCCGCCGGCCGCGACTACTTCCGCATCGCCCTGACCGTCGAGGCCGAACGCATGGCCGAAGCCGCCGAGCGCATCAAGCACATCGCCTGGTGACCCAGTCACGGAAGCTCCGCAGCGCCGCGGCGAATCTCACAGCCATCGCCGGCCGTTCCAGCCGGGAACCCCTCCGCCCTTCGTATATCCTCCAGAGGGCCGCGGTCCGGACGGCCCTCGGTCAGGAGGCCGAACCGGCCGATAGGAACAGGCATGGCCGTCTGGATTCTGGGCATCCTGCTCGTGGCGATCATCATCGCCGTGGCCCTCGCGCTCACCGCCGGCGGCCCCGGCACCCGCGCGCGACAGGAACGCCGCGAACGCTACAAGCTCAGCGACACAGACGACCGCATCGGTCTCGCCCCACCGCACGCACCGACCCCTCCGCCTCCGGCCCCCGCACAGATCGCGCCCATCTCGCTCCCCCGCGTGCCCCAGCCCGCCGCGCCCGTCGATCCCATCGCCGAAACCCAGGACCCTCGCCCCGCGAAGCAGCCCCTGGGCCGACTGGTCATGACGCCCGATGGTGAATCCATCCTCACCACACCGCCGTTTGAACTCCGCGAATCGATCTTCACCCGTCGCGCCGGCCGGTACGTCTCCTCACTCTACCGCCGCCTCCCCCCCTGGGTCGTCATCTGCCCAAAGGTCCGACTCGACTCCCTCCTCACCCCAACCTCTCCCGACGGCCGCGATGCCGATGACTGGCGCACCTGGCGGCACCGCGTCCGCCTCCGCGCGATCGACTTCGTCCTCTGCGACCGACGCACCTGGAAGCCCCTGCTCGCCGTCATCATCCAGGGCGCCCCCGGCGCATCCGTCGAGACCGCCTCTCCGGGCGATGCCATGCAGATCGGCGGCGGAAAAGACCGCATCTTCGACGAGGTGCTCAACGCCGTCGGCCTCCCGCTGATCCGCGGCACCGGCCGCTTCGCCGACGACTGGGCCATGATCCGCCCCTACATCGAGAACGCCATCCTCCCCGCGCCCTCCGAGGATGAACTCGCCGATGAAGCCCGCCGCGCCCGCCCGGACGGGGCCGTCTCCCTGCTCCGCATGGACGACAACAAGGGCTGGCTCCTCGAATAGTCCCTTCTGGCCGTTCGGCCACAAGCCGCCCCGGTCGGTCATGTGCAGCCACCCCCCGCCCCGTGCCAGCCGCCGAGCCGCCGCACCAATCTCTTCGGGTTCCGGTAAAACCGCGCACGGCTCCGTGCCGAACTGCAAAGCAGGACCCCCCCGCCAACATCCGTTCATGACGAATTTTGCTGGCGACCCCCGAGAGCATCAGTATTCTGAACAATGGCGGAATCTGGGCAAACTTTCCCGGTTGTTCCGCGCCCCGGAACCTGTCAACAACTTCGCCGGATGTTCGCGCTTCCCGGCCACGCAATCCCCGGAGTAACCGTCACCCCTGACCTACACTTACATCTGCAAAGTCATCGCTTCAGAACTGATCGATTGTGTTCCGGTCGGATCACCCTCGCCGCTGCTCTCGGCTCACTCGCGACGAGGATACGTGAATCATCGTCCCGGCTCGTGCCGGTGCGGAGCGCACGATGTGCTGGCGCCAAACGACCGCTGCGGAACATGTGCCGAAGAACTCTTGAGGAGAACAACGTAATGAAGACTCGCTGCCAGACCCTGACCATGCTCCTTCTCACCGCCGGCCTCGCCTCCGCCGCCAGCGCCCAGGCCCCCGGCGACCTCGTCTTCACCAACGAGTACGACGACTCGGTCTACCACCTCCCCGTGGGCGGCTCGGCCAATCTGCTCTTCGCCTCGCCCGGCTCCCGCCTCGCGGGCATCACCCGCAACGGCGACACCTGGTACTTCGCCGACGGCCCCTTCCCCGTGCAGGATCCCAGCGATTCCCGCATCCTCCAGGCGACCAACCTCTTCTCCGGCGCGCCGATCGTCAGCACCTTCGCCTCCAGCGGCAGCATCCAGAATCCCATCGGCATCACCTACCACGCCGCCAGCAACAACATCATCGGCGTCATGAACCCCGCCCGCGCTGCGCCGTTCTATGAAGGCCTCCTCGGCATCAACGCCACCACGACCGTGCAGACCCCGCTCTTCCAGGAGCCCGACCCCGGCTCCACCCCCTCCCCGCGCTACAACGCCGGCGCCTACATCGCCCAGGATTTCAATCGCACCAACCGCTTCCTCGTCACCAACGCCAACGGCGGCATCGATGCCCCGAACCCGGCCGAAGATAACTTTGTCGCCTCGACGCTCCATGCCTTCACCATCGGCGCCGACCTCTCCACCACCCACGACTTCATCTACGACTTCAGCTCCTCCAACACCGGCCTCCCCAACACCCTCTTCGAAGTCCGTGGCGTCGCCGTCGTCGGCAACGATGTCTTCGTCTCCGACATCCTCCGCGGCGAGATCTACCGCCTCACGCTCGACGGCTCGGGCGCGGTCTCCGGCATCTCCCTCCTCGCCGGCGGGTTCGATGAGCCCGAAAGCCTGATCTACAACCCCTTCACCAACAAGCTGATCGTGGATGAAGTCGGCGGCCTCAACCCCCTCGACTCCCGCATCTCCCAGATCAACCTCGACGGCACCGGGTACGAAGTCCTCGCCACCGGCTTCCACGCCCGCGGCTTCGAGATCGTCCCGGCCCCCGGCACCCTCGCCCTCCTGGGCCTCGGCGGCCTCTTCGCCGCCCGCCGCCGTCGCGACTGATCCCTTCCCGCCCTCCCTCGCCCCCATGCCGCCCCGGCTCACCCCGGGGCGGTTTTCATTTTTTGCCCTTCGCCGTCCCACGCCCTTTGCAGTTCGGTCACTGTGCGGTACCCTTCTCCGAATGCCCCTCCGCTCCCTCTTCCTCGACCTCAACTCCTACTTCGCTTCCTGCGAGCAGCTCATGCACCCCGAGCTCCGCGGCAAGCCCGTCGCCGTCGTCCCCGCGCTCGTCGATACCACCTGCTGCATCGCCGCCAGCTACGAAGCCAAGGCCCTTGGCGTTAAGACCGGCACCCGCGTCGGCGATGCCCGGCGCATGTGCCCGGGAATCATCCTCATCACCGGCAAGCACGAGCACTACATCCGCATCCACCACGAGATCATCGCCGCCGTAGACACCGTCATCCCCGTCCACAAAGTCTGCTCCGTCGATGAAATGGAGTGCCGACTTCTCGGCAAGGAGCGCGAACCCGACAACGCGATCGCCATCGCCCACCGCGTCAAGGCCGCCATCCGCCAGCGCGTCGCCGGCGGCGCGCCCGGCGTCCTCACCTGCTCCATCGGCCTCGCCCCCAACCGCGTGCTCGCCAAGGTCGCCAGCGACATGCACAAGCCCGACGGTCTCATCATCCTCCGCGATGAAGAACTCCCGCACCGCCTCGCCTCGCTCACCCTCCGCGACCTGCCCGGCATCGGCCCACGCATGGAAGTCCGCCTCAAGGATCGCGGCGTCCGCACCATGGCCGACCTCATCGACCGCACGCCCGAAGAACTCATCAACATCTTCGGCAGCATCCACGGCGAATACTGGTGGCACTGGCTCCGCGGCCACGACCCCGAGCAGCGAGAGCACGGCACGCACTCAATCGGCCACCAGCACGTCCTCCCGCCCAAGCACCGCAACCTCGCCGATGCCCGCGCCATCATCATCCGACTGCTGCACAAGGCCGCGGCGCGCATGCGACAAAAGGGCTACCTCTCCCCGACGCTGGTCGTCTTCGTCCGCACCATGAATGAAGGCCCGGGCGGCCGATGGGGCGGCAAATCCAGTTGGGAGCGCACCCTCAAGCTCGGCCTCCCCACCGATGACACCCTCGCCTTCATCGATGCCTTCGCCGCCGCGTGGAAGTCCTCCGAATCCGAACTCTCCTCCGCCCGCCTGCTCATGGTCGGCATCACCCTCGTGGACCTCACGCCCGCCGCCGGCACAACGCTCCCACTCTTCGGCCAGTCCCGCCCGCGCCAGAAGCTCGGCGCAGTGATGGACAAGATCAACACCACCTACGGCAAGGGCACGCTCTACCCCGCATCCATGCACATCGCCAAGGACACCGCCCCCGTCCGCATCGCCTTCCACTCCATCCCCGACCTCGACCTGCCCGCGTGAGCCATGTGCAAAAGACCTCGCGCAGAGGCGCTGAGCCGCAGAGCAAAACCCAAATGGAACACAGATGGGACAGATGTTGAACAGATGAAGAGGATGAAGGCAGAGAGTGGGGAGTGCTCATGCCCGCGGATCGCATCCCCGACAGCTCGGGTTCTTCGGCGGATGTCGGACGGCCGTCACCGTTCCGACCCCAACGTCTTTCATCTGGGCCTCTCTGCGCGAATCTACGGCTTGCTTTCCCGCCTTCATCCGGGCCATCTGCATCAGCTCTTTCTCTGATCCGCGTTCATCCGCGTTGATCTGCGGCCTCATCCTCCGCTTTCATCCTTTCCATCTGTCCAACATCTGTCTCATCTGTGTTCCCGCCTTCTCTTTCTGCGCCTCCCCGCCTCAGCGCCCTCCCTCCGGACCCGTCCCCAACCGTGCGAATCCGTGGCCCCGTCTTCACCTGCTGTTCTGCTGAGCAGCTGCTCTACCAACCCGCTCCAGCCCCTCCCAGATCCCCACCTCAAACCGCCCGTTCGAATCCGCCGCCGCCCGGAACATCCCCTCCGAGTTCCACACCATCGCGATCTCCCCCGTCCGCGACACCGCGATCACGCCGCCATCATCCGGCTTCAGAACGCCGTGCACCACCTCGCGCGCCGCCTGATTCACCCCGATCCCCTTGTACCGCATGCGGTCCGAGATGTCCCGCGCAACGCCATGCCGGATGAACTCCTCACCCGTCCCAGTCCCCGAAACCGCGCACGACTCGTTGTTCGCGTAGTTCCCCGCGCCGATGATCGGCGAGTCCCCGATGCGTGCCCATCGCTTCCCGCTCATGCCCCCCGTGCTCGTCGCCGCGGCAAGATTCCCCGCCGAATCCAGCACCACACACCCCACCGTGCCATACGTGCGACTGACTTTCAAGTCAGTGCTTCTCGTGCCACTGACTTTCACGTCAGTGCTTCCTCCACCAATGACCGCGCGGTCAGCACTCGCGCCGCCGATCGTCACGCCCTTGGGCAACTCCGGCATCGGCTCGCCGCGCTCGCCGAGCACTTCCTTCAGAACATTCCACCGCTTCTCCGTGAAGAAGTACGCCGGATCCACCCGCGCGATGTCCGGCCCCAGCGTCGTCGCAAACGCCTCCGCCCCCTCGCGCGACAGGATCACATGCCGCGTCTGTTCCATCACGCGCCGCGCAAGCCTGATCGGGTTCTTCACCGTCGTCACGCCCGCCACCGCGCCGCACTTGAGCGTCGCGCCATCCATAATCGACGCATCCAGCTCGTTCCGCCCCTCCGCCGTAAACACCGCGCCGCGGCCGGCATTGAACTTCGGATCGTTCTCCAGGAACATCACCACCGCCTCGGAGGTGTCGAGCGCGCTCCGCCCCGCCTGCAGCATCTCGACGCCCAGCGCCAGCGCTTCTCCCAGCGACCTCGCATACGCCTCGCGTTCCTCCGGCGGCGCAACCTTGTCCAGCACCCCCGCGCCCCCGTGCAGCGCAATCGCAAACGTCGGCCGTTCGCTCCCGCCCTGTTGTGCCGCGGCGTCGCCGCCACTCTTGCACCCAGCGAGCGACATCACCGACAGTCCAGCACAAATCGCAATCAGGCTCTTGAGCATCGACATCACTCCCTGACCAATCCCTCCCGCCGACACCAGCAGCATACCGTCTCTCCGCGTGGCACGGGCATCCTGCCCGTGCATCGGGTGCAGTGGTACAGGATTCGGCTCTGCGACGCCCCCGCCACCATGGACCACATCACACCCAGAATCTCATTCGCTTGGTCCTTTCCCTACTTCGCCCCAACGGGGTGCCGGGCTGTAGCCACGCGCCAGCGAGTTCGGCGCAGCTGTTTTCAACAGAGTCCCGAGCGCAAGCTCGGGCTGTCTCACTCACGCATCCGCACCTCACCCGTGACCATCTGCGCTGCCTTCACGCCCCAACGGGGCGAAGGGCTGTAGCCACGGGCCAGCAAAGCTCGGCGAAGCCGAGCGAAGCGCAGCCCGTGGAAGCATCGCGATCGCACACTCGCCCCGGAGGGGCGACGGATTCTCATCTCCGCGCGCCGATTCATCGGCCTTGCGCGCTTGCAGGCCAGCCCTTCAGGACTGGTGAATCTCCATCGCCACCACTCTCATCGCATCATCTCCAACCACCGCGCGGAACCGCCTCGCGCCCGTCGCGTACCGTCTCCCGATGGACTCCCCATCCGCCTCTTCCGCTCCGACCACCAATCCCCGCCGCCCCTGGTACCGCAGCCGCAACAAGCGTCTGCTCGTGCTGTTCTCCTGCATCCTTCTCGCCCTCATCTACGGCTTCTTCTCCATGATCCTCATGCCCGGACGCTCGTTCCGCGGCCCGCTCCCGCCGACAACCGACGCCCAGCGCGCCCTCGCCGATGAACTCCGCATCCATGTCGAGGTCCTGTCTGATGCAACGGGCGGCGTCGGCCGCGTCGGCAACCGCAGCACCTTCTACCCCAAGCGCTTCGCCGAGGCCTACGTCTACCTCGATGACCAGCTCGCGGCGATGGGCTACGACCATCGCAACGAGTACCCCGTGCAGCGCGGCTCCCCCGTGCCCAGCATCGAGGTCATCGTTCCCGCCAAAGCCGCGAAAAGCAGTGGGGGGGCAGCCGCCACAAAGCCCCGCATCATCGTCATCGGTGCGCACTACGACGCCTTCCAGGGCACCCCCGGCGCCGATGACAACGCCTCCGGCGTCGCCGCGACTCTGCACCTCGCGCGGATCTTCCAGAACGATCCCCAGCCCGCCGAACTCCGCTTCCTGTTCTTCGTAAACGAAGAGCCGCCCGCGTTCTGGACCGAGGACATGGGCTCATGGGTGTACGCCAAGGCCTGCCGCGCAAACGATGACAACATCACCGCGATGATCAGCATCGAGAGCATCGGCTACTACAGCGATGCCCCCGGCTCGCAGCGCTACCCGCAGCCCCTCGCCCTGCTCTACCCCGACACCAGCAACTTCATCGGCTTCATCGGCAACTGGTCATCCCGATTCCTCACACGCCGCGCCCTCCGCGCGTTCCGCGACAATGCCCAGTTCCCCTCCGAGGGCGCAGCGCTCCCCAGCGTCCTGCCCGGCGTCGGCTGGTCCGACCACTGGTCCTTCTGGCAGGAGGGCTACCACGCCATCATGATCACCGACACCGCGACGTTCCGCAATCCGCACTACCACACGCCCAACGACAAGGCCGACACGCTCGACTACGACCGCATGGCCCGTGTCGTCGAAGGCATCGAAGCGGTGGTCCGCGAACTCGCCGCCCAATGATCCATTCGGAACATCCAGGCCATCCGGAACCGCTCATGCTCTACTCAACGACACTTGCGCTCGGTGATCTGGAGTATTTTGTACAAGCCCTCATTGGCCTCGGTGTTCTGTTCGTCTGGTTCATGACGATCCTCATAGTACTTGTTGACAAGGGCTCGCCCGCTCACAAGATCATGTGGATGATTGCCGCGATCGTTTTGCCGGGGATCAGCCTGATCCTGTATCTCTGTCTCGCGCACCGCACGCGGCACCTGTAATGCCGCAATACAGATTCAGTGCGGAGACAGAGCCATGCGGTTCGCACAGGGCCGCGACCTCGTCTCGAGACATTCTCCTCCGCCCATCAACACTCGCCGCCCCGTCCTCTTCTCCGCCGCCTTCACGCCCCCCCGGGGCGCAGGGCTGTAGCCACGGGCCAGCGAGTTCGGCGCAGCCGAGCGAAGCGCAGCCCGTGGAAGCCGAACAGATGCGCACTCACCCCGGAGGGGTGACGGATTCTCATCCCCGCAGGCCGATTCATCGGCCTTGCCCGCTTGTAGGCCAGCCCTTCAGGGCTGGTGAACTGACCAACATCAAACAAGCTGACCGTGTGATTGATCTCAGCCCGTTTCAACGGGCTTCTGTCTTCCGCCGGCTTCAGCCTCCATCAACCACCATCCCGCGCCGCCTTTCTCGTTCAACCGCCTCTTCCGCACATGCATCCTCGCTCCCGAACTCATCCGCAATACCTCACCCCTGATTCTCTCCCCTGCCCTCACGCCCTGAACGCTCGGTGCAGCTCTTCTCGCACGCAACGTCTCAGTCTCCTACACTCATCAAGCGCATTCTGCGACCTACGGGGGCCGGGAACTGAATAAGGAGCCACAATTGAAGAAGTCCACTCTTCTCGGGACGGTTGTCCTCATGCTCGCCGCCGCGGCCTGCCTCGCACTCTCCGGCTGCAACACCGTCGAAGGGGCCGGAAAGGACATCGAAAAAGCGGGCGAAAGTATCCAGAATGCCGCCGACTAACTCAACCCACAAGGAGTCCTGCTCATGGAACTCGTTCACACGCTCGCGCAGCAGTTCTCACTCACCTCCGGCTACGGAGGCATCATCGGGCTCATCATCCTGATCTTGAACATCATCGCCATTGTCAGCGTGTTGATGGGCGGAGGTTCCGTCCTCCACAAGCTGCTCTGGATCCTGCTCATCCTCATCCTGCCCGTCATCGGCATGATCCTCTACTTCCTGATCGGGCGCAGCTCCAAGGACCTCTGATCCACCGAGCGCTCCGACCCGAAGCTCTGCCGACCACCCATCCGCACGGCCCCCCGGCGTGCGGTTTTTTGTTGCGCCACCACGCCACCTGAAGGATCCCCGCCCCTCGCGCATCTTTCATAGAGGCACCTCGCCTTTCCGGCGCCCACATCTCGCATTTCCGCGTTGCAGCTTCAGTTCCTGCCTTCATCAGATCTGCGTCCATCCGCGTTCATCCGCGGCCAAATCTCTTCCGCATTTGCAGCCTCTCCCCATCCGTCTTCATCCGTGCCCATCCGTGGCCTGCGTTTCTCCGCGGCTCATCCCCCGCCACACCCATGCCCACCCGCACCCAGCTCATCTCCGCCCTCCGCGCCGCCCTCGAACCCCTCGATTCCTGCCGCGCCCTCTGGCTCGGCGGGTCCGATGCCAACAACCGCACCGATGCCCTCTCCGACATCGACATCCAGGCCCTCATCCGCGACGATGCCATCGAGCCAACCTTCGCCGCCGCCGAACGCGCCCTCACCGCCCTCTCCCCAATTGCCCGTCGCTACCGAGTCCCCGAGCCCAGTTGGCACGGCAACTCGCAGACCTTCTACGCCCTGCGCGACTGCCCGCCCGAACTCATGATCGACTTCACCCTCCTCAAGCTCTCCTCCCCTCCAGCCAATCGCTTCCTCGAGCCCGAGCGTCACGGCCGCGGCATCATCCTCTTCGACAAGGACGCTCTCCTCACGCCCATCCCCCTCGATCGCCCCGCCCACGAGGCCAAGGTCCGCGCCAAGCTCGCTGACCTCCGCGACCGCTTCCCCCTCCTCGCGCCCCTTGCCATCAAGTCCTGCCGCCGCGGCAACGCCCCCGAGGCCGCCTCGATGTACCACAACCTCGTCCTCCGAGGCCTGGTCGATCTCCTCCGCATCATCCACTGCCCCGACCGCTTCGACTTCGGCCTCCGCTACATCCGCGATGACCTCCCGCCCGATGCCGCCGCGGCCGTCGAACGCCTATCCCTCCCCGGTTCGTTGGAGCAGGTCGCGGACTTCACACGCCAGGCCATCGATCTCTTCGAGCGTTCCCTCCCCGATGCCGACAAGCGGTGGCCCTGAACGGCCGATAAGGCTCATGTCCTGAGACAGCCGCGCTATGGTTGCGCACCTGTTCTCACCGCCCCCGGACCAAGGATGGAGCCGGCCCCGTGCGCATCAACAAACTCATCCCGAGCATGTACCAGCGCCGCCTCCTCCTCCTGGGCGCGATCTTCTGCCTCATCATGCTCGCACCCATCGCACGCGTCGCCCAGCTCTCCATCGCCAAGGGCGATGACTACCGCGAGAAGGCCGAGAAGAAGCTCGTCACCGAAAGCTGGCTCCCCACGACCCGCGGCCGGATCATCGACCGAAACGGCCGCGTCCTCGCTTTCGACCGCGCCACCTTCGACATCGCCTTCGACTACTCCGTCATCCGCGGCGACTGGATGTACAAGCAGGCCGCGCGACAGGCCCGCCGCCTCTACCGCGACGAGTGGCCCAGCCTCAGCCCCGAGGAACGCGACCAGCGCATCGAGTCCTGCAAGCCCCCGTTCCGCGACCGCGTCAACGCCATGTGGGATCGCACCTGCCAGATCGCCGGCATCTCCCGCGCCGATCTCGATGCCCAGCTCATCGAAGTCCGCAAGCAGGTCGATCTCCTCGCCACCACCGTCACCGAACGCAAACGCCAGCGTGCCTCCGAACTCGCCGCCAAGGCCGCCCGCGGCGCAGAGCAGGTCGAAGAGATCGAGACCGCCGAGGTCCGCCGACCCATCCGCGAAGAGACCATCCCCCAGGTCGTCCTCCGCAGCGTCTCAGAGTCCGTCGGCTTCGCCTTCAAGCGCATCGCCGAGGAAGATGCCAAGGCCGTCGCCGCCGGCGAGATGCCCACCTTCCCCGGCCTCCGTGTCCTCGATTCCGGCCGCCGCGAATACCCGCTGGAATCGATCCAGGTCCATCTCGACCGCACCGTCTTCCCGCCTCCCCTCCGCAGCGACACACCCGCGACCGTCACCGTCACCGGTGCCGACACCCACATCGTCGGCTGGCTCCGCGATCAGGTCCAGGCCCAGCACATCGAGGCCCGCACCGCGCGCCGCGAAGCCCGCGGCGAAACCGGCCCCGACCGCGGCGCATACTTCCCCGGCGATTCCGTCGGCGAGTGGGGAGCAGAAACCGGCGCGGAAGATTCCCTCCGCGGCCTCCGCGGCCTGCTCACCCGCCACCTCGACACCGGCGAGGTCGAGACTCTCCCCGCCGATCCCGGCGGAGATGTCCAGCTCACCATCGACATCAGCCTCCAGGCCCGCCTCCACGCCCTCTTCAATCCCAACCTTGGCCTCACCGTCGTCCAGCCCTGGCACAAGCCCGCCCCCCGCCCCGATGCCCCCGCCCCGCAATACGCCGAGCTCCCCATCGGCACGCCCCTCAACGGCGCGATCGTCGTGATCGATGTCGCCACCGGCGACATCCTCTCCCTCGTCTCTCACCCCACCTTCGATCGCTCAACCCTCGCCAACAACTCCGCCGCCATCTGGAAGGACGAACTCAACCAGCCCTTCCTCAACCGCGCCATCACCAAGTCCTACCAGCCCGGCTCCATCGTCAAGCCCCTCATCCTCGCCGGCGCGGCCACCATGGCCAAGGTCGGCACCACCGAACAGATCGAGTGCACCGGCCACTTCTTCGCCGACAAGCCGCTCCTCTACCGCTGCTGGATCTACAAGCAGTTCAGCAGCACCCACGGCCCCCTCGACGGCGCGGAAGCCATCCAACATTCCTGCAACATCTACTTCTTCGAACTCGGCCGCCGCCTCACGCCCCGCGGCATCAGCGAGTGGTACCACCGCTTCGGCATCGGCCTGCCGCGCAGCGATTCCTGGCACCTGGGCATCGGCAAGGACACCGACGAGTTCCCCGGAATCGTCAAGGACCCAGCCCGCGCAACCCTCGATGAGGCCATCCTCATGGGCATCGGCCAGGGCCCCATCGCCTGGACACCCCTCCACGCCGCCGATGCCTACGCCACCCTCGCCCGCAGCGCAACCGGTGGAAGCGGGGGCGGCCGCATCGTCCCCCGCATCCGCGCCGATCTCCCGCCCCGCCGCCAGGACCTCGCCCTCGACCGCTCCGCCGTCGAGCTCGCGCTCCAGGGCCTCCGCTGGTCCGCGGAGAAAGAAGGCGGAACCACCCACCGCATCACCTACTCCATGCCCGACGGCACACGCCTCTCCGAACGCATCTTCAACATCCCCGGCATCACCGTCTGGGCCAAGTCCGGCACCGCCGATGTCGCTCCCTTCAAGGCCGACTTCAACGACGACGGACAGTCTCAGGACTTCGATGGCGACCACGCATGGTGCGTCTTCCTCTGCGGCGACAAAGAAACCCCGCGCTACGCCGTCTCCGTCGTCATCGATCACGGCGGCTCCGGCGGCCGCGTTGCAGGCCCCGTCGCCAACCAGGTCATCCACGCCCTCATCGCCGAGGGCTACCTCCCCAAGCTCGAACCCGATCCCAACTGATCCCTCCGCCCCCGAGTCCCTCGATCCCTTCCTCCCTTATCCCTTCCCTTGCACTTCCTCCGCTTCATCCTCGGCCCCGACCTCCGCCTCCGCAATGCCGGCTGGCTCTGCATCGCCGCGGCCCTGTTGATCTCCCTCCTCAGCGTCTACCTCATCGATGTCGCCATGTTCCTCGCCCCGCCCGAGGGCCGCCTGCCCGTCCACCTCTCCGGACAATCCGCCAAGCAGCTCGTCTTCCTGTTCATCGGCCTCCTCGCCGCGACCGTCATCTCCCTCCCGCACTACCGCTTCGTCCGCTTCTTCGCATGGCCGCTCATGTGGGTCATGGTCGGCTTCCTCATCTTCCTCCTCCTGCCCTTCGTCCCCAGCTCCATCGTCGCCCCGCGCAACGGCGCACGCGCCTGGATCAACTTCGGCTTCACCGACTTCCAGCCCGCCGAGATCGCCAAGATCGCCTTCGTCCTCGTCGTCGCAGACTACCTCCGCTTCCGCCAGAACCACCGCACACTCCTGGGCCTCATCCCTCCCGGCCTCATCGCCGCCATCCCCATCGGCCTCATCATGCTCCAGCCCGATCTGGGCACCGCCATGCTCTTCGTCCCCGCGCTCTTTGCCATGCTCCTGGC
Organism: Planctomycetota bacterium; assembly: GCA_023432465.1. GTDB lineage: Bacteria > Planctomycetota > Phycisphaerae > Phycisphaerales > UBA1924 > JAHBXL01. Next base: position 18,202 of record JAEYUO010000033.1, read on the forward strand.
CGCGGGCGCACGGATCCAGCACCTCGCGGCCGTCGTGCTCATCGCCATCCTCGCCGCCCCCGTCGCCTACCCGCTTCTCAAGCCCCACCAGAAGGCCCGCATCGTCGGCATGATCAACATGATGGGCGACCCCACCAAGGGCGCGGACGACATCAACTACCAGTCCCTCACCGCCCAGACCCTCGCCGGCGCGGGCCAGCTCGCCGGCGTCCCCGATGCCCGCGCCCGCGTGCTCATCCGCTACAACCGCCTCCCCGAACGCCACAACGACATGATCCTCGCCGTGCTCATGACCCGCTTCGGCATGCTCGGCGCGCTCGCCCTGCTCTTCCTCTACGCCGTCTGGTTCGCCGGGGCCTACCTCTCCGCGGCCCTCTGCAAGGACGCTTTTGCACGCCTTGCCGTCGTCGGCTGCTGCGCCATCATGGGCACCCAGATCTTCATCAACATGGCCATGACCCTGGGCATCCTGCCCATCATCGGCATCACCCTCCCGTTTGTGTCTTACGGCGGCTCATCCATGCTCACCGTCTGGATCATGACCGGCCTGGTCATGAACATCGCCATGCGCCCCCAGGTCCGCCTGGCGCGGCCGACATTCGAGTTCGATTCGCGCCCCTACGACCCCGTCGCCCAGCACACACCCCAGCGCATCGCGCCGTTAGTGGGGGCCGGCGGCTCTAGCCGACGCACGGGCTGAGGCTGTCTTTCCGTACCACGGGCATCCTGCCCGTGATTCTCCCGGTCCTTCGGCCTAGCAGCGAGGAGGCAAAGGCGTGGGGGCTCGCGGGGTCCATGTCTTCCATCCAGAAGACCGGATCGTGCTCTTCGCCCCGGCGGGGCGATGGGTTGTAGCCGCGGGCAAGCACGTCGCCAAAGGCGACAGGCGCAGCCCGTGGAAGCCTGCATCATCACGCTCCTCCCGCCCCGGCGGGGCGGCGGAAGTACCCGCCGCATCCTCGCGATCTCATATCCCGCCTCCGCTCCCCGCGGCCTCGCGCTCATTCCTCATTCCTTCTATCATCCCTCCTCATGTTCCTCCCCGCACTCCTCTCCGCCGTGTTGTTGTCGCTCGCCCCCGTGCCGCCCGCCCCTCCTCTCGCCCCGCCCGCTGACGACACACCCC